>CAZAAF010000646.1:0-2460 GCA_964482575.1 uncultured Verrucomicrobiota bacterium
AAGCCTGGATCGTTCTCAAGACCCTGCTGGATTCCGTGTTGGCGACGGATGCCGACGCCGTATTCAAGCTGGTGGCCGGTGGGCGGCTCCATGCCGAGATTGACAAGGATCTCCTCACAGAACCAGAGCGGGCGATGTTGTTTCGAGATGCAGTTGCCGCTCAAGCCTACCGCAGTCACCTCGACTCGCTGCACCAAGTTGTAACGCCGACCTTGCATACGGTTTCCGTCGAATCCGGTGCCTCCCTGGCCTGGGACGGCAGACCTTGGCGCATTCTCAATGTCGGAGACGGCAATGTGTTTCTTCAAGACGCCAACCGGGTGATCATCACTCTGGATCTGGCAACCATGAAGCAATTGGTGCAGGAGGGCACCATGACGGGGCTTCCCAGCTATGCCGCCGCGGATTGGGAGGAAGCCGAAAAGATGATTCGCGCGGCCAGCCCGAAAGATTTCGAGCACGCCCTGATGCGGCATCGTAGCCTGTTCCCGGAGTTGCATGAGGGATTGCCGCCGGAAGTAAGCGAACGGGCCAAACGGAAATGGCGGGCATTGTTTGAGCGGAGTAAGGAAGCAACGGGATCGGGCTTCCTTGGACTTTTGCCCTGCATCCATCGCCGTGGCAATCGGGAACGGCGTATGGACAAAGATGTGCTCGGCCTCATGAAGGCCGTGATCGATGATCTGTTCTCCAAGCCAGAGCCCAGCGAGAATACTTTCCGTGCCGAGGTAAAACGGCGCCGCGAGAACGATCTGAAGGTGGCGAGGGAGGGAAAGAAAGCGGCCTATTCGTCGGGCGAGTGGTTCTGGTATCTGGAACAGACAACGCCCGTCCATGGCGAGCGCCCCTTCGAGATTGGTCACATTGACCATACCGAACTGGACCTGCAATTTGTCGGCAGCCGGAAAGGCGAGCGGCTGGGCAAGGCCTGGCTAACCGTCCTGCTGGATGCCAACACTCGTATGGTGCTGGCCTGGGTTCTGTTGTTCGACGCGCCAAGCTACCGTAGTTGCATGATGGTAATTCGGGAGTGCATCCGCAAACACGGGCGCATCCCCAGTTACATCGTGGTGGACCAGGGCTCAGATTTCCGCAGCGTGTATTTAGATACCCTGCTGGCCCGCCTGGAGTGCCACAAGAAGACCCGGCCAGGTAGCAAGCCCCGCTTCGGTTCCGTCATCGAGCGGTTCTTTGGCGTGAGCAACGAGATCTTCGTGCACAACCTTGTGGGTAACAACAAGGCCCTGCAAAAACCGCGCTCCATGTCCAAGAGCCATGACCCCCGGGAGTTGGCGGTCTGGACGCTGCCAGCGTTCAGCGCGGCCTTCGAGGGTTTCCTGGATAACACCTATCACGAACTGGAACATCCGGCCCTGGGCCTCTCGCCCAGGCAGGCGATGACCGTGGGTCTGGCCCAAACCGGCGTGCGCCAGCACCGGCTCATTCCCTACACCCAGGACATGATCATCATGTGCCTGCCGTCCACGCCGAAGGGTACCGCCAAGGTGGATGCTGGGCGGGGCGTGAAGATCGGCTACATTCGTTATTGGACGCCGCTCTTCCGCGATCCCGCGCATGCCGGTGCCTCCGTGCCCGTTCGTTACGACCCGTTCGACGTTTCGACAGCCTTCGTGTGGTTGCGCGATCAGTGGGTGGTCTGCCGCTCCGAGTACGCGGCCACCTTCCAGGGGCGCTCCGAGAAGGAGATCACGTCCGCCACCCAGGAAATTCGGGCCAGAGGGAAGCGCTCCGGGGAACGCCGCACCATTTCCGCCAAGGCGATTGCCGCAGCCCTGCGCGACGTAGCGGCTACGGAGAAGGGGTTGAAGGACGCCATGCGCCGGGACGACGGGCAGGCAGCCATGCCACTGGCTGTCTCGGCGTCACCGCAATCCAAGCCGCCGGCGTGCTTGGAAGCGGTGGATGACCCGAGCCATACGTCCGAGGTTCCTCAGGCAGCACGGGGAATCTGGGACAACCTGCAACTCAAGATTTTCGGGGAGTTCGCAGCATGAGTCATGGCGTTGGTTCAGACTTTCCAAGGGAACTGCTCGGCGCGAGCATCAAGGAGCGGGTCAAACATTTCAAACAGCGTTTCGTGGATCATGCCAGTCTGCGCAAGGCATTCGACTTGGCAATGGGAGCAATTGGACAGTCCTGCGGCCCCAGGGTGGTTATTGTCACCGGCCCAACCGGAGTGGGCAAGACTACCCTCGCACGCCGCATTTACAGGCAGGTGCTGGCCGATCATATGGACGAGGCCAACAATGACTGCGGTATTCTGCCCGTAGTTGGCATCAATGCCGTACCGCCCAATGGCAAGGCCTTCGATTGGAAGGATTTCTACATCCGTCTCTTAAGTCAACAGGACAACACCCCTTGCATCCACAAGCTGCTGGTGCCAACGGGGTTCGGTGTGTTTGCTGGTGGGATGCCCATGGTCATGGAGCGCACCACACC
>CAZAAF010000647.1:0-2452 GCA_964482575.1 uncultured Verrucomicrobiota bacterium
CGCGGCCTGCGCGATTCCACGCCGGGAAAGGAACGCCGACGCGTTCGATATCGAGGAATTCACGGGCCACAACATCCCCGACGGCCCGCCGCCCCTCCTGCGCTACACGCGGACCGCCAAAGATGACAAACTGTTCTGGCGTTCGCTGAACGACCTGGGGTTGTTCCTGCCGAAGATGACGGATGGACGGCTGGTCATGGGCGAGCCGATCCTCATCACCAAACAGTGCATCGGCCTGGCGTCGCATTCGGGCATTCCCGCCTCGGTCGTCTCCCGGGGAAACAAAGTCCATGTCGTGTGGGGCGAGGCCACGGACCCGAAAGCCGCCGGCCCCGGCGTCCCCGCCTGTGTCGTCACCTATGACCGCGAAACAAAGCAACTCGGCAAACCCGCGCTCGTCGGCTACGGCGCGCCACCGAACGACATTCACAATTCCCCCAGCATCACCCTGGACAGCCAGGGCCACCTGCATGTGCTGGGCGGCACCCACGGCCGGCCGTTCCCTTACGCGTGCTCGTTGAAAGCGGACGATGCCGGCGGTGGCTGGACCGAGGCGGTGCCGGCGGGCGAGAACCTCAGCCAGACCTACATCGGTCTGGTGTGCGGTCCCGACGATACGCTGCACTCGGTGTTCCGGCTGTGGCGAACCGGCATGGAACCGTTTCCCGCAAGCCATTACGCGACGCTGGCCTATCAACGGAAACGCCCCGGCCAGCCGTGGGAAGCCCCGCGCATCCTGATCGTGCCGCCTTTCTCGGAGTACAGCGTGTATTACCACCGGCTGACGATCGACCGGAAGGGACGGTTGTTCGTCTCCTATGATTACTGGTCCACATTCTGGTTTTACCGCAACGACTGTTTCGGCCGCCGTCGCGCCTTGCTGATGTCGCCCGATGGCGGGACGACGTGGAAACTGCCGGAAACGGAAGACTTGAAATAACGCCCCACTCCGATTGAAATCGTGATCCCAAAAACTATGAACTCCCTGGTCAAGCCCCTTGTTGTTTCAATCCTCGTGCTGGCGACCCCTTGTGTCCGCGCGGAGTCGTCCACCCCCGCTTCGTATGCAGCGTGGCAACGGCATTGCACGACAATGACGGCCGACCCGTCGCTGGTCCGCTGCTACACCTTCGAAAAGGTGGAGGGAGGCCTGGTCGCCGCCACGGGCGCCGACGCGCCGATGCGTTTTCAGATTCAACCGAAGGCGGGGACGACGCCGGAAACCTTGCGAGTCATCGAGGGTCGCTGGCCGCAGAAAAAGGCCGTGCGGCTCGATGCCGGCTGGCTCGTCGGGCCGGCGTTCAGCGTGGACAAGGCGTTCACGATCGAGGCGTGGATGCGGTGGAACGGGCCGGGCGTGCATCGCGGCAACAATGGCACGACGAACGGCACGCTGCTGGCGCTCGGCAACGGCTATTGGGACGGGCTGCGATTGACGACGGGCTATCCGGACAAAAGCATCAGCTTCGAGATCGGCCGGCCGAAGCCATCCCACTCGGTTGGCACCCGCAGCGGCCCGGTGGCGGACGGAGTCTGGCATCACATCGCCGCGACGTGGGACGGCGCCACCATGCGCCTCTTCGTGGACGGGATGGCGGTCGCGTCCGGGGCGTTCGCGGAACCGTTCACCGCGCCCGGCCAGAAACAATCGTTCCGCCTCGGCTACGCCAATGCCGGGGTCGGCTCGGTGGTGTTGGACGTGGATGAACTGGCCGTGTTCAACCACGCCCTCGGCGCGGGCGACCTGGTGCGTCACGCGTATCTCCACGCAGCGGTTTCGGACAAAATCGCTACGCGGCTCGATGCCGCGAGCCGGTTCCTGTCGGCGAAGGACTTTGCCGCTGCCGGGAAGGAGTTGTCCGCCGTGACACAGGCCGCCGGACTGCACCCGGACCTGCTGGCCCTCGCGCGGTTGCAGTTGGCGGAAGCCAGGCGCGGCGAGCGCAAGACGGCCGCGGCCACGGCCGAGGTCATGAAGGTTTTCAACACCACCGGTCTTTGCCCGCAACTGGGCCGGATGGCGTCCACGGCTGCGATCCAACTGTTCAAGGAGGCGCCCGGCTGCTGCCTGACGCGCGAAGCGCAGGAGCGAATCCTGTCATTGCCGGAAATCACACCGGAGGAGCGGCTGGGCGCGCGGTTGTCGATCGGCCATGCGCATTTTGCGGAGCACGACTACGCCGCCGCGCGCGCCGAATATGCCAAAGTGATCGGCCAGACCGACGCGTCCCCGGCCTTGCGGGCCATCGCCCAATTGCGCGTGGCGCGCAGCTTCGTCTGCCAGCACGACCTGGCCGCGGCCAAGACCGCGCTGGCGAAAGTCGCTTCCATGAGCGACGCACCGCTCCATTTCAAAATGGAAGCTGCGGACCGCGCGAAAGAAATCGAGCGATTGGAGCGCGGCCATGCCGTCGCGGATGATCCGGCCGATCCATTCCTCCCGGGCCGGCGG
>CAZAAF010000648.1:0-2449 GCA_964482575.1 uncultured Verrucomicrobiota bacterium
GGCGCATCTGAAGCTGATCCCGCCGACGAAAGAGATGCGGCTGAAAATCCGGCTGGAAGCCGTGCGCATCGCGGCCAAACTCGATCGCTCGCATCCACCCACGAAAGACATTCTCCGCAACCACGCCGAGCAGTTGATGCAGGCCGTGGGACTGCCGCCGGGTTACCTCGGGTTCACCATGGTCGCGATCAGCAACGAGTTCTGGCGCGAGCAGTTCATGGCGGTGGACTTCAAACGGCGGCTGCTGCTGCTGCCGCACTGCCTGAAGCATTCCGAAACGTGCCCGGCGGACTACGATGCCGAGGGCATGAACTGCACCGGATGCGGCGGCTGCGTCATCGCGGATTTCAAACTGACGGCGGACGACCTCGGCTACAAGGTGCTCGTGGCCGAGGGCACGCCCGCCATGCTCAAGGTCCTGACCGACGGCGAGGTGGACGCGGTGCTCGGCGTCGCCTGCCTCAACGCCCTGGAACGCGCGTTCGACAAGGTGCTCAAGGTCGGCGTCCCGTCGCTTGCGGTGCCGCTGCTGTCCAACGATTGCGCGAACACGACGGTGGACGTGGACTGGGTCAACGAGGCGGTGAAGCTGCGCGCCACGGCCCCGCCCCGGCGCACGCGCACCTACCTGCCGTTGCTGCGCGCCGCGAACGAGATGTTTTCCGAAACGCAGCTCCCGGCACTCGCGCCCCGCAGCCGCGCGTCCGCGTCCGGCGATGCCGATCCCATCGCGATGACGGAATCGCTCGGCTACGACTGGCTGGCCTCGGGCGGCAAGCGGTTCCGCCCCTTCATCACGCTGGCGGCCTACGATGCAATGAACGGCGGCAAGAACATCCGGCCCGCGGACATGAGCGCGCCGGTGGAGTTGCCCACCGCGGTCCGCCGCGTGGCGATGGCGATGGAGGTGTTCCACAAGGCCTCGTTGCTGCACGACGACATCGAGGACGACGACACGTACCGGTACGGCCGCGAGACGCTCCACCGCCGGCACGGCGTGCCGACGGCGATCAACGTCGGCGATTACCTCGTCGGCCTCGGCTACCGGCTCGTCAGCCGCGAGGCGAAGGCGCTCGGCGCGGACACGGTGAACGACATCCTCGAACGCCTCGCGCAGGCGCACGAAAAACTCTCCGAGGGCCAAGGCGCCGAGTTGTTCTGGCGCGACGGCGGCAGCAAGGAGATCAAACCGCTCGATGCGTTGAAGATTTACGCGCTCAAGACCGCGCCGGCGTTTGAAGCCGCGCTCTACGCGGGCATGCGGCTGGCCGGTCCGGTGACCGCGCACGAACCGCTCATCGCGGAGTTCTCGCGCAACCTCGGCGTGGCCTACCAGATCATCAACGACCTGAAGGACTGGGACGGCGACAACGACAACAAGCTGGTGCGCGGCCAGGATGTGCTCAGCGCGCGGCCCACGCTCTTGCTCGCGCTGGCGCTTGAGTCGGCCACGCCGCTACAAAAACAGGAGCTGCACCAGATTCTCGGCGACGCCGAAAAATGCGAGTGCGCCATCCACCGGATGCGGCAGATTTACAACGCGCACAAGGTTTTCGAGCAGGCCGAGACGATGGTGCGGAAGTACCGGGAGCGTTGCGAGGCCGTCGCCGACAGCGCCACGCCCGCCGCGCTCCGCGAGCTGCTGTCGTTCTTCGTGGACACCCTGCTGGAACGCGACCTGCCGCCGTTGCCCGCCGGGCCATGAACCGGCCCGACCGCGGCGTTGCTGACCGATGAAGATCGCCTACATCGCAGCTGGAGCGGCGGGGATGTACTGCGGGGCGTGCATCCACGACAACACCCTCGCCACAGCCATCGCCCATCTCGGTCACGACGTGCCGCTCATTCCCACGTACACGCCCACGCGCACCGACGAGGCCAACGTCAGCCTGCCGCGCGTCTTCTTCGGCGGCATCAATGTCTTCCTCCAGCAGAAGTTCGCGCTGTTCCGCCACACGCCGTGGTGGCTGGACCGCGTGTTCGACGCCCCCGCCCTGCTGGGCCTGGCGTCGCGGTTCGCCGGCCGCACGAACCCGGCGGACCTGGGCGCGCTCACGGTGTCCATGCTGCGCGGCGAAGGCGGCAACCAGCGGAAGGAATTGCGCAAGCTAATCGCGTGGCTCCAGCAGGAAGTCCGCCCGCACATCGTCTGCATCACCAACGCGCTGCTGGCCGGGATGGCGCGCGAGATCAAGCGCGCGTTACATGTGCCGGTGGTCGTCGGCCTGCCGGGAGAAGACCTGTTTCTCGACGGACTGCCCGAGCCGTCGCGGTTGCAGGCCCGCGCCCTGTTGCGCGAGCGGTGCGGCGATGCGGACGCGTTCATCGCCATGAGCCGCTATTATGCGGATTTCATGGCGGAATATCTCGGTGTGCCGCGCGACCGCATCCACGTCGTCCGCCCCGGCCTCAATCTGGACGGGTGTGCCGAGAAGTCCCAAACCCCGAA
>CAZAAF010000649.1:0-2431 GCA_964482575.1 uncultured Verrucomicrobiota bacterium
GCCCGCCGTCAGGTCATCCTCGGCGGCTTCCACGGACCGCTGGATGGCCACAGCGCCGCCGGCGATGATGCCCTGCACCATTTCCGGATCGACAGAAAACGTCGGCGGGCACTCGCTCGCGTCCAGGATGCCGAGCCGCCCGCTCGTGCCGGCACCGATGTAGAACAGCCGCCCTCCGCCTTTGAAGGCGCGGACGATCAACTCGACGGCGCGCTCGATCTCCCTCTTCTGCCGCCGGATGGCCGGAACGATGCGCGCATCTTCCGCCAGCATCGTGTCCACAAGCCGGGCCACGCTGCGCCGGTCGAGGTTCATGGTGCGCGGGTTGCGCTGCTCGGTGAGTGCCACCGCCAACGACGCGGAATCGCGCGGGATGACATCGGAAACGTCGCTCCCCGAATCCCGGGTCTCGCCCATCGAAACCCCGAGCATCATCACCGCGCCCCACGCGCCCTCGTGCTGCGGCAAGGTCACTTCGGCCTTTGGAAAAGTCCGGCGGATGCGCGACGCCACGCTCTTGAAATAGCGGGGTTGCCGTTCGAACAATCCACCCTTCAAGCAGACCGGGAACGCCTGGCCACGGCGATACCCGAGCCGTTGCGCCACCAGCACGGCGTTATCGGCCAGTTCGCGTGCTCCCTCCGCAATCACCCGCGCCGCGAGCCGGTCCTTCGCCCGCCACGCTGCAAACACCTCCGGCGCGAGCGCGGCAACGTCGCTCTTGCCTGCCGTCACCGACCAATCCACCAGTTGCTCCGGGTGGTTGAATCCCATCGCCCGCAGGAAGCGCGCCCCCATGGAAGGCCATTGCCGCGTGCGGTCCCATTCCGCGAACACCGCACGCAATCCGCCGCGCGCCACGTCGTAGCCGCTGCCGCCATCGCCCAGCAACTGGCCGTGTCCGCCCACGCGCTCGACCCGCCCGCAGCCGTTGCGTCCAAACGTGTTTGCCCCGGTGCCGGCGATGACCAGAACGCCCGTCGGGCCGCCGCACCCCGCCAGCAGGCCACTCTCACGGTCGCTCGCCGCAAGGCAGGGCACGCCCTTCCAAACCTGTTTCATCAAACGCAGCGCGCGCCGACGGTCGTGTTCCGTCCGGATGCCGGCGCCGCACCACGCCACGCGCGCCGGCGTCGCCGGCAACTGGCGCTGGATCTGCCGCATGACCCGCACCACGGTCGCGTCATCCGACAGCTTCAGATTGCACGCGCCCGCCTCGGCCCGTGCCACGATGCGTCCGTCCGCGTCCGCGAGAATGGCCGACGTTTTCGTGCCGCCCGACTCGACACCCAGAACCCACGCTTTTGTTTTCACCGCGCCGAGGCTACCAGAGACGCCGCCGGGCATCCAGAAAGAGCTTTTCAACCGCGCCCGGCTGAATATCTTGGAGGGGACATGACGCGGGTCCAAGCTGAAAAACGAATCGAGGAATTGCGCGGGCAAATCCGCGAGCACGATCACCGCTACTACGTGCTCGCGCAGCCGGTCATTACCGACCCGGAATACGACAAGCTGTATGCCGAGTTAAAAAAGCTGGAGCAGGAGTTTCCCGTCCTCGTCACGTCCGACTCCCCCACCCAACGCGTGGGCGGCCAGCCCGCGAAGGAATTCCGGCCCGTGCAACACGCGGTGCCGATGATGTCGCTCGACAACACCTACAATCCCGAGGAGCTGCGCGAGTTCTGCGACCGCGTCGCGCGCCTGCTGCCGGGCGAAACGGTTGAATACTGTGTCGAGCCGAAGATCGACGGTCTCGCCGTGGCGCTTCGGTACGAACGGGGCGAACTGGTGGTCGGGGCGACCCGCGGCGACGGCACCACGGGCGACGACATCACCGCCAATCTCCGAACCCTCCGCGCCATCCCCCTGCGGCTGCACACCGCCAAACCGCCGCCGGTCTTCGAGGCCCGTGGCGAGGTTTATATGGCCGTCGAGGGATTTCGCCAACTCAACGCCGCGCGCGAGAAGGCCGGCGAGCCACTGTTCGCCAACCCGCGCAACGCCGCCGCCGGCTCGCTCAAGCAGCTCGACCCGAAAGTGGTCGCCCAGCGTCCGCTCGGCGCGGTGCTCTACGGCATCGGCACCGTCGAAGGTCTGGGTTTCCAAACGCATCGCGAGGTAATCGAGCATCTCAAGACCCTCGGTTTCCCGACACCACCCCTCTGGTGGCTCGCCCGCAGCCACGAGGAAATCCTCGCCCATATCGCCGAGCTGCAACAGCACGAAGCCCAACTGCCGTTCGAGATCGACGGCGCCGTCATCAAGGTGAACTCGCTCGACCAGCAGCGCCGCCTCGGCGTCACCGCCAAGGCGCCGCGCTGGGCCATCGCCTACAAATACTCGCACGAACAGGCCGAGCCGCTGTTGGAAGACATCCTGGTCCAGGTCGGCCGCACGGGCAACCTGACGCCCGTCGCCGTGCTGAAACCCG
>CAZAAF010000650.1:0-2419 GCA_964482575.1 uncultured Verrucomicrobiota bacterium
TACCGGCAGCTCGGCCCGCCAGTCCGCCCGCGGGTTGTTTTCCCGGAAGAGCAGCAGGTAACCGCCGCGCCGGTCGGCGGCGACGGAGGCGAACCCGGTCCATGCCGTGCCGTCGGGCGCGGCCCCGATGGGCAGCAGCGCGCCGCCCAGCATCGAGGCGCGTTCCCGTTTCCACAACGCGACGAGCGGTGCGAGTTCGGCCACGTAGTCCTCCGGCAGGTTGGAAACCTCGAACCAGCCGAGCGGGTTGGCGAACATGGTGATGGCGAAAAGCGTGTCGGCACGGTACTTCGCCGGTGCGAGCGGGTCGTTGGCATACTTGTCGGCATTGCGCCGGTTGTTCAGCAACTCCATGCGCAGGCGCAACGGGTCCACATAATGCGCGAGTTTCCAGAGGTTGCGCAGGGTCTGGTGCGGCCAGTACCGGTGGAAGTCCGTGTAGCGGTTTTCAACGAAAAGGGGACCCACGTGCGGCAGGCCGAAGTAGCCGGGGCGGATTTCCGCCGTCACATCGAGGTCGAACACCATCTGGCCGGCGGATTGCTCCAGCACGCGGTCGAAGAAACGGCGCAGGTTGTGTTCCGTGGCTGGCGTGACGGCCTTGACAGAATCGATTTTGAAATAATCAATGCCCTCCTGCCGGTGCAACTCCATCAGGCGGTTTGCGTCGCGCTCCCAGTTGGCCATGCCGTTGCTGGAATCGGGTCCGAACCAGAGGCCGAAGCGCATGCCGTGGTCGCGCGCCGCCTTCACGACGGGCGTCAGGCCATGGGGGAAGCGTTGCGGATCGGGCTGCCAGAACGCCGGGTCGGCCGCCCAATAACCGTTCCAGACGCCTTTGCCGCGCGCCGCGGCGGAGTTGGCTGTGCGGCCTTTCTGCCAGCCGTCGTCCACCTGCACCACGTCCACGCCGAGCTTCGCGCCGGCGGCCACTTCCTTCAGGACGAATTCCTCATTGATGCGCGCATCCCGCGAGCGGTCGCCCCAGGTGTTGGACAGGAAGAGCCCGTCCCGTCGCGGGTCGAAGCGCCGGAGCTGTCGCTGCCAGCCCTGCAACGCGGCGATACGGCCCGGCTCGCCGCCCGTATACGCCAGCACGACGAACGGGTAGCCCTGGCCGGCGAAGCGCACCTCGCGTTTCGACGGGGTCACGACGGCATCGGCTCCCGTCTTGACCGGCCGGGCGTGCGGCAGCGGCGCCTGTTTGAGGAACATCAGCCCCGCACCCGTCATCACATCCTCCATTACGAACACGTTGCCGGCCAGCTTCAACGGCGTCTCGTTGGGCATCAGCAGCCATTCGGTTTCAAAGACCAGTTCGTTGTGGTTGTCGGTCTGGTCCATCAAGGTCACCTGCACCAGACGCAGGTGCTGCGGCGCGAGATCGAAGATCTCCAGCGCGTCGCCCGGGTCCGGCACGGATTTCAGGTCCCCGGTGCCTTCAATGCCCGATGCGATTGTCGGGGCGGCTTCCTTCGCGTCTGCATTGTGGACGGCATCCCCGTTTGTCTGGAACCGGATGCCGACGCCACGCGCCGCCGGAAAGATCTGGAGCTGATGCACGAACCCCGTGCGGCCGGTCGCGGTCACGGTGACGCGCAGGGAATCCTCCTCCACGGGGCCGGGGCGTCCGCTCTGCGCGGCGATGGTGGTCGGCCGGGTTTCGCGGGGCAAGGGGTCGCCGGGACTGGGCGCGGGGCGCGACGCGGGTTTGAGGAGCCATTCGAGGTTCGCGTCCTTGTCGCGGAAGGACGTGGCGAGCAGGAGCCCGTCGCGGATGTTCCACGTGCGTTCGATGTGCGCATTGCCGATGACCAGTTCGGTGGCGCTCCAGCGTGCATAACAGCCGTTGAACGTTGCCTCCCCGGAGTCCGCGGTCCGTCCCTCCGAAGCCAGCCACACTGTGAGCAGCAGGCTGCTCCAGACCTGAAACCATCGCCGGTTCTTGTGCATGGCGGGAATTCTAGCCGGAAAGGGGCTCGGACGGAAGCGAACAGGCGGCTGGGACGTACATTTGTCTCGCGATGGTTAATGACTGGTGTTGGCCTGCGGACTGTGCAAAGATGGGGTCGTCGCATGAGAATCGGCCTGCGGCTTCTGCCTGTCAGGCGATTCCAGGGACGTGTCGTGCCCCGGTTGCCCGGGTGGCGGAATGGCATACGCAGTGGACTTAAAATCCACGGGCCTGCAAAGCCCTCTTCTTGCGATGCCGCCAGACTTTTCAAGACCCGGACGGATTCTACTCGCGAGGCGGATTGACCTCGCGGGTGGCGGCGCCGTGGGTGTCGCTGAGAATCAGGATGGCCAGCTTCTCCACTTCCGACAGCTCGGCGGGCTTGAGCATCTGGTAGTCCAGTCCGTTCGCGGGCGCGGCCTCGACGGACAGCACGGCACCCAGGATCTTGTTCGGCCGATAGGT
>CAZAAF010000651.1:0-2412 GCA_964482575.1 uncultured Verrucomicrobiota bacterium
CCGTTTGACCCCACAACTCAGCCTGCCGGAACAACCGGGCGCATCGTCCACCCACGAACTCGACCTGTTGAAGGAAGCCCTGCGAACCCGTCAACCCGTCATGAGCGACCTGCATTTCGGCGGCGGCCAGGACGGGATCCAGATGGACATTGCCTTTCCCGTCCTGCCTCCCGCCTCGACGTCTGCCAGCCCCCCGTTGGGCGTGATCCTCCTGCAAATCAACCCGCGGGTCTTCCTGTATCCACTGGTCCAAACATGGCCGACCGAAAGCCGCACCGCGGAGACCTTGCTGATCCGGCGCGAAGGTCCGGACGTGCTGTTTCTGAATGAACTGCGCCACCGCACCAATGTCGCACTCCGCCTGCGTCTGCCCATCGACCCCACCAACCGGCTCCCGGCGGCCATCGTAACCACGGGATATACTGGTCTGGTGGATGGCCTGGACTACCGTGGCGTCCACGTACTGGCGGACGTGAGGCCGGTCCCGGATTCTCCCTGGTTCATTGTGGCCAAGGTGGATGGCGAGGAGATTTTCGCCCCGCTGCGCCAGGCCGCCTGGGTGACCCTCGTCCTCACCGCAACCATTGCCGCCCTGATGTGGCTCCTGTCGTGGCTTTTCTGGAGCCGGCAGGAACTGGCCCTCGAGCGCCAGCGCCATATTCTGGAGGACCGCGTCCAGCATCTGATGAGACTGGCCAACGACGCCATCCTGCTGACGGACAAGAACTGGCGGGTTCTGGAAGCCAACGCCCGTGCCCTGGAGTTCTACGGTTGCCCCATGCCCGACCTGATGCTCCAGCCGCTGGCAACCCTGTGTGCGCCGCAGGCCCGCGCGGATTTTGAACGGCAAATGAAGTCCCCGACCATCGATGCGGGGGTCGTCTTTGAAACCGTCCATCAGCGCAAAGATGGCACGGCCTTTGCCGCGGAAATCAGTGGCCGGACCGTGACGATTGGCGGAGTTCCCTACGGATTCGTTGTTGTCCGCAACATCACCGAGCGCAAGGCCCATGAGCGAGAGATTGCGCGCATCACGCGTCTCTATGCCGCTCTCAGCCAGGTCAACCAGGCCATCGTGCGCGTCCGGTCACTCGAGGAACTGGCGGGCGAAGTCAGCCGGGTCACGGTCGAATTCGGGGGATTCCAACTGGCATGGCTGGGTCGGCATGAGCCGACCACCGGTAACATCACGCCACTGGCCAGCGCCGGCACGCCGGACCGGTTGATTCATGGCATCCGCCACAATTCCCGGGCCGATGCAGGTCACGGCTGCCTCTGCGCTACCGTCATCCGTGAAGGACGCCCGGCCATTGTCAACGACCTCCTCCAGGAACCCGGGATGGAGGATTGGCGCACCGCGATGGAGCAATCCGGCCTGCGAGCCGCGGCCCTGTTCCCCATCCGGCAGCAACAGGCTCTCTGGGGGGTTTTCGGCGTCTATGCCAATGAAGCCGGTGTGTTTCAGGAGAAGGAAATTGCGTTGCTCGCCGAGGCTGCGATGGACATCTCTTTTGCCCTGGATCACCTGCTCGATGAGCAGCGGCGACGCGAGGCTGAAACGGAAACGCTGCGGCTGACGCGGTTGTATGCCGCTCTCAGCCAGGTCAATCAGGCCATCGTGCGTGCCAAGTCGCAGGAGGAACTGGTGCGCGAAGTCAGCCGCGTCGCCATTGAGTTTGGCGGGTTCAAACTTGCCTGGGTGGGTCAGCACACCCCCGAAACCGGTGAAATTGCGCCCCTCGCCTGCGCAGGTGAACCCCAAGAGTTCATCCTGGGTTTTCGCCGCAACACGGAAGCCGATCCGCAATACCGTTCCCTGTGTGGCACGGCCATCCGGGAAAACCGCCCCCGCATCGTCAACGATCTCCTGCATGCGGAGGAAATGCGCGAGCGGTACCCCGTCATGGAGCAGGCGGGCGTGCGGTCCGCCGCCGTGTTTCCCATCCGACTGCAGCAGCAGGTCTGGGGCGTGTTCGGGGTCTATGCCGGGGAGGCCCAGGTCTTCCAGGACAAGGAGATTGCGCTGCTGGAAGAGGCGGCGATGGATATCGGGTTCGGCCTCGAACAATTGCAAAACGAACAGTTGCGGCAGCAGGTGGAAGAAGCCTTGCGCCAGGCCGAGAAGAAATACCGCAGCATCTTCGAGAACGCCATCGAAGGGATCTACCAAAGCACACCGGAGGGCACGATCCTCAGCGCCAATCCCGCCATGGCGGTCATTCACGGGTACGCAACTCCCGAGGAGTTCATCGCCGGCATCCGGAACGCCGCTTCGCAACTTTATGCGAACCCGGCGGAACGTGAGGAGTTCAAGCGGCAGCTTGAAGAGCACGGCCGGGTCACCGGCCGGGAGAGGCGGGTGCGCCGCAAGGATGGCCGGCTGATCTGGGTTTCAACCAACGCCCAGGCCGT
>CAZAAF010000652.1:0-2408 GCA_964482575.1 uncultured Verrucomicrobiota bacterium
GGCCCACGCGGCGGGTGCGGTTGCGCTGCGCGGTGCGCGCGGAGTCGGCGCCGGAGGCGTTGGACGGGGTGGAAGCGATCTTCGACCGGCTGCACCAGCGGGAGAATTTTCCGCTGGGCGAGGGTTGGTGGTGTTACCTGGCGCTGGGGCGCAAGGCGCCGGCGCTGGCGCGGCGCTCGCAGCCGGACGGCGGCGGGCCGGGCGCGGTCGCGGAGTGCGTGGTGGAGATGGTGGTCCGGGCGGCATAAGCTCGAGCGGGCGAGCGTCCTCAGGCTGTCTAAAAAGTCCACGGTTTCATTTTTTATTCAAACCGTACTCTACCACTGGATTTCGCCTTTGGCAACGACGCATTGGCCTGCGCAGGCGCGCCTGAGACCGCATCGGCCGTGTCGGGCATCCCCCCGAACACACCCGCTCCGGTCATGACCCCCATATGATGGCTTCCCGGCGCCACACCTGCCCGCATTTCCGCAGGTTGTGGGCGATCGCCAGCAGCACGGCTTCAATGGTCGCCCCGACGGCGCCCCGTAACAGGAAGCGGGTGAAGGCACTGTGCCCTTTCCATTGGCCAAAGACCGGCTCGACCGTCTGCGCGCGACACCGATAGATGGCGCGAGCCTCCGGGGTCGTCATCTTCGCCTGATGCGCCTGCTCCGCGGCACTCCATTCGCGCCGCCACACCTCTTTATACCGTTTACGCGTCCCATGACACGCCGCCGCCTGGGGACAGCCGTGGCACGCGCCCCGATAAATCCGATACGGCCGGCCCTTATCGACTCGGTGCCGCGCATAGGGCATCACCCGCCCCTGCGGACAGGTCACGGTATCGGTGGTCGCGTCATAGACATAACCGTCCGCCGCCGCGTCGCCCCCCTGGGGGGGCAGATAGAGATCAATCCCGCGCGCGTCGGCATCCGCCAACGTCTCCGGGCTCCAATAGCCCCCATCCATCGAGGCCTGCGCCGGGCGGGCCCCCGTGACCGTCTCCACCTGGTCCAACACCGCCGGCGCGGCATGGTTATCCGCCGCCGTCGTGGTCACCGCGACCGCCAGCACGATCTGCGCGCCGGTATCCACCGCCGCCTGCACATTGTAGGCTGGGCGCTTCCCCCCGCGCGTTTTCATCACCCCGCACTCCGGCTCAGTCGC
This sequence comes from uncultured Verrucomicrobiota bacterium, assembly GCA_964482575.1. Taxonomy (GTDB): domain Bacteria; phylum Verrucomicrobiota; class Verrucomicrobiia; order CAIQCK01; family CAIQCK01; genus CAIQCK01. The sequence goes on from CAZAAF010000652.1 coordinate 1,150, forward strand.
CACATAGGGGCCGGGCTGGTCCCCCTTCGCCGCCTGAATCGCTTCCAGCCGCGCCAGGCGCTGCCGGGCGGTGGCCAAGCTGTCCGGGAGCGTGGGCGGCTCGACGGCCTCCTCCGCCGCATCCACCGCCTCCGCCTCCGCCAGGATCGCCTGCAACTGCGCGGTGGCCTGCGCCAATTTCCGCGCCAGCCGGTCGTCGTTATACGCCGCCGTCCGGGACGCCACCGCCTCGATCTTCGTGCCATCCACCGCCACGTGCTCCAACACCACCAGCCCCAGCTCCATCGCGAGGCGCACTACCGCCTGAAACAACGCCACCAACGCGTCCGTGTGCTGACGCCGAAACAGGCACAACGTGCGAAAATCCGGTTGCTGCCCCTCGGCCAAGAACATGAACCGCACATCATATTGGAGCAACTCGGCCATTTTCCGACTGCTCCGCACCCCCTGATCATAGGCGTAGAGCAACACCGCCAGCAACATCACCGGATGGTAGGCGGGCGCCCCGCCGCCCGGATAGGCGGCCAGCAACGCGGCATGGTCCAGCGTCTGCACCAGTTCATGCAGCAGGCGGACGGGGGCATCCTGCGGGATGGCGTCCTCCAGCGTCGTCGGAATCAACACCCCTTGTGTCCGCGGCAGCACCGGATCGCGAAACCGTTTCATCAGCGTATCTCTCCTAAGGAAGAGACTTCGCCGCCAACAATAAAACTCCTTGGTGTTTTTTAAAGAATATATCTGCGATAGACTTACCTTTTTAGACAGCCTGTCCTCGCGAACCGACTTCGCAAGATCTACAACGTCACAGTTTCTCGCGCCTGCGCTGATCATCGAAAAATTGGTGACGGGAACCATTTTCCCGCAGGTAGAACACGAGATACTGGTGGGAACACCATCACTGGTCGCTGCACGGTAGCGTGCGGATACCTTGGAAAATGGTTGCCGTCACCAATTTTTACCGAGTGCTAACTGCTGTGACGTTGTAGAAGTAGTCATCGTTTTTCAATACCTATGACTTTCCCTACCTGGCACATCATTCATCAGAACACCGTCCACAACGAAGAGGATGTCGTCCGCTTCGTGAATGCGGTGGGCTTTTGCACGATCAACGAACTGGAGCGCTATCCGGAATTTCCCAGCGTGGCGGTGGCGATGGGGGAGCGGGAGGCGCTTTGGCACGCGTGGTTCTGGAAGGACGACCTGCACATCGCGAAGCGGCTCTACTATACGCGGCTGTTCAACGGTAAGCCGGGATTCAT
>CAZAAF010000653.1:0-2400 GCA_964482575.1 uncultured Verrucomicrobiota bacterium
ATCCCCGTCGGCTCCGGCCTCGAATACGCCGACGACCTCACCCTCGGCCGCGCCGTCGCCGGACGACGGCCGGTTTGATTTTGGCAGTGCAGTTCGGGGTAGGGCGAGACCGCCGGGCGCGCCGTCGTCCTTCACCACGCAACGAATGCGGCGCGTGCAGCGGTTGCTCACTCCCGGCGACCATTTAACCGCTGGGGCTGAGTTTAATAAACAGCCACTGCGCTCGTCCAATTTGTTCTGGACTCTGAAAAAGACGAAGCGCAGACTGCGACGTGTCGCAAATGAAGACGACGAATTGGAAACGGGATAGTTGATAGACTTCTGCGTCCGTGAGCCGACAAATGACGCCACTCGATGTAGCGCTCACAGCAGCAAGGCAAGACGCGCAAAAGCAGTCGGCCTTTTATGGCGCATTCTTGAAGGCGCAGCTTTTTATTCCAACGCTTGATCCATCTGCTCCTGATCCCGCACCGCGCCGCAGCCAAGAGGGAGAGACTTTTACCCCGTATATCGTCGAGCAGAACGGCAAGATGTATTTGCCTGTTTTTGATTTGTTCGAACGGTTGTCGAGTTGGATTCCACGGGAGGCTACTTACATCTACATGCCGGCTCATGCTTTGGTTCGATGCATCCAGGGGGATATTCATCTTGCTCTCAACATCGGCACGCCTTTTTGGAAAGAGCTTGTTCCGGATGAGATCCGGTGGTTGCGCGAAGCTGTGGAGCGGGCACAGCCCCATGCCACGACAGTCCCAGCGGGCACAAGGATAATCGTTGGCACCCCTGCTCAGATTCCAGACGGGTTACAGACGGCTTTGCGAGACTGCCTGCGGCGCAACAACGAGATTCGCAAGGCTTACTTGGGTCGGGTTCATTTAGTCGCTCCCGGTGAGCAGCCACATTTGGTCGTGGCACTAGAGCCAGATCAGCCGGTGCAAGCGGTGCTCGATAGCATCAGGCTGGACGTTGGGATAGTTGTGAAGCCATTCATCCAGAGAGATACTTACATCGGCATCGCTTTTGTCGGCATCGATCGAATTGCTTCAGACATCAAGCAAGCCACAAATCCATTTTATTCCCGCCAAGAGAATTGATTGTGCGATCCGGCTACAGGCTCAGCCTTGCTCATTTCTTCGCCCCCGCCACCATGAAATACCCGATCAGCAGGCGGTTGCCGGTGCTGGTTTTGTCGTGCTCCTCCAGCACCTTGATCTTCAGCGTGTGCTTGCCCGGCGTGAGACTGCAGGCGAGCATCGCATAGTGGTTGCGGGGGAAATACGGGCCGGGCGCGCTGTACACCTGGCCGTGCTTGATGCCTTTGGGGCCGCCGAAGTTCTTGTCGGCGGGCTCGTCCTTGCCGTCGTCAATCGTCCACGCGAACTTGCCGCCGTCCTTCTGCACGTTCAGGAAGAGGCCGATGGCCGACCCTTCAAACTCATACGCGAGCGAGTCGCCCGCCTTGCGCGCGTTGATGGTCCCGCCCGCATAGCGCTTCAACAGGCCGTTCTTTTCGTTCGCCGGCAGCACTTCCCAGTCGCCGGACAATTTCGCTCCGCTTGGCGCCACGAGCCGTCCGTTGGCAAACTCATCGGTCACCAGCGGAGAGGGCAGCGTCGGCGCGGACGCGGGCTTCGCGTCGATCTGCGTTTTCAAGTACGCGACGACCGTGTCGGTGTAAATCGTGTGGCCGAAATCGTTCGGGTGCACCGAATCCCTCATGAACACCTGGCCGCAGGCCTTCCAGTTGAGCTTCTTGTCGGCAAGCTGCGCCTCGGTCGGCTTGGGCAGGTCGGCCCGGCCCAGCGCGGCCACGAGCGGCGGTTGCAGGTCGATGTCCGGAATGTTGTAGTGCGCCGCCACCGCCGGATGACTGCCGCGCTTGCAGTTCAGGTCGCGGCTCGTCGTATAGACAAACACGATCTCCGGTTTCGTCGGCGACGCCCAGAGCTGGCGCACGATGCCTTCCATCGTCGCCTTGCGAAAATCATTGGTCGGGCTGCCGTCGTTGATGTTGAACTCGACGAACACCAGGTCCGGTCGCTGGGCGATCACCTCCATGCCGCAACGGAACACGCCGAGGTCGCTGCCGGTGCCGCCGATGGCCGCGTTGATCTCGCGCACGTGGGCTTTCGGGAAGGTCTCCTTGAACCACTGGAACGTCTTCACCCGCCAGCCGGGCGCGGCGGTGATGCTGCCGCCGAAGTAGGCGATGCCCACGTCCCCGCCGGCCTTGAGCTTCTGGAACACGCGTCCCAGCGTGCGGCGGGGCGGTTGGGTGCAGCCCGCGTCGGGAATGATGGGGTTGGGCATGTCCGCGGCGAAGACGGCGGCGGTGAGTAGCAGCGGGGTGACGAAGGCCAAGCGGCGCATAAGTGTTCTCCTTTGCATGTCAGTTGTCGT
>CAZAAF010000654.1:0-2396 GCA_964482575.1 uncultured Verrucomicrobiota bacterium
GCGAGATAGGCGACCGGCGCCGCCAGCATGCTGGTGAACAGGATCGTGGCGGCGTGCGATTGCCAGCGGTTGGTGTCAGGAAAGACGACGTGATTGACGAGTTCGTACAAAGTCATGAACCCCGCCGTGGCCAGGGAGGGCAGCGCGTAATGAAGAAGACGCGTTTGAAGACGCTGGGGGAAAAAAATCATGGTGTGCTGATCACGCGCGCATCCTGTCGGAGAGGGATACCCATTTTCAACGTGTCCTGGCTTCTGTTCAGGCCAGGGCCCTCCAGTTCCGTTTCCGGCACGACACCCAACCTATGTCCCGCGCCCTGGTGGCGTGTGGCGAACCGGGTCGGCACCCTCTTCAGACTTCATATAGCTTGTAAATCGGGCATCGATTGCGCAGCGCAGTTCCGGGTCCGGCATGGCTTTCGGGTGGCCGGGATCTCCGTCCCGGGGTGTCATGGTTTCAACCGCTGCGCATGACACGCCATACCGTACATGTATCTGCCGTTCCCGCATCCGGGGAGTGGACCGCAGGGACCGTCCCCGTTTTCAAACCGCGCTGTCGCAATCGACAAATACCGCCCGTCTCGGTGGGCGGCCGTCCGGTTCATGGTGAGCCAGTCGGTCCATGAGCACGGACGTTGTCTAACAATGGCTCGCGGGGAGTATCGGCAGATTGCGCCCTTGTCTTGAGTCGGAATGTGGAGAATTTCGCCGGACAGGTGTTGAAGCGTTCGGACGCCGGATGGCACCGTTCAAATCCAGTGCGGGCGGGCTTCCCGCTCCACGGTTTGGGGGCGTCGGAAGCGAAATGCCGGTGGGGTGGGGCTCACGCCCCCGGCAGCAGGAACCAGAAAGTGCTGCCGTTGCCTTCCACACTCTGGATGCCGATCTGGCCGCCGTGGGCTTCGACGGCCAGTTTGCTGAAGGCCAGCCCCAGGCCGGTCGAGTATCCATGCGCCCCCTTGTCGAGCGCGCCAAACTTCTCAAAAATCTTCGTGTGAAACTCGGCGGGAACGCCGGGACCGGTGTCCACCACGGACAGCTTCGCCCCGTTGCCTTCACGAGCCACCTGGATGCGGACATCGCCAAAATCCGGCGTGAACTTCAGGGCGTTGGCCAGCAGGTTGGTGATGACCCGCTCGATGACATCCTTGTCGGCCTTCACCATGACCGGTTCGACCGGTGTCTCGATGTTCACATGCCGGTGGTGAATCAGGGAGCCCAGTTGTTCCATGACGGTCTTGGCGAGGATGGTCAGGTCGTACGCCTTCCGGTTCAGGGGCAGTTGGCCCGATTCCAGCCGGCTGACGTCCAACGCCGCGAGGACCAGCATCATCATCTTGTCGGCATTTTGCTGGATGACATTCAGGATATTGCTTTCCGCCGCGCTGAGCTTGGAGGCGATCTTCATCTTGAACACGTCCAGATACCCCAACATCCCTGCCAGGGGCGAACGCAGATCGTGAATGATCATATGGACCAGGCTGTCCCGCAGCGATTCGAGCTGCCGGAGGCGATTGTAGTTCTCCTCCAACTCCGCCTTCTGGCGGCGATCCGCCTCCACGAGGCGCGCCCGCTCATCCTCGGTCGTCTTGAGTTTGACGGCGTTGCCCACGCGGCGCAGGATGTCCTCCTTGATGATGGGCTTGGTCAGGTAGTCGAAAGCGCCTGCACGCACGGTGGCGGCGGCGGTTTCCACGGTGGGCTGGCCGGTCATGAGGATGACTTGGACGCGGGGGGATTGCTGGCGGATGATCTGGAGCAACTCCACGCCGGTGAGCCGCGGCATGATGATATCCGTGACCACGACGTCGAAATCCACTTCCTTCAACCGTTGCTGGGCTGCGGGGACGTCCTCTGCGAGATCGACCTCGTAACCGGCTTTACGCAGAAAGATGCCAAGTGTTTCCCGGATGCTTTCTTCGTCATCCACCACCAATACGCGTGCCATGAGTCTCCTTTATTTTCTTACCGGCAAATCCAGATGGAATCGGGTGTAGTGACCTCTCTCGGTATCAAAGTGTAATTCCCCGCCATGCTCCTTGACAATACCATAACTGATCGAAAGCCCCAACCCGGTGCCCTGGCCCGCGGGTTTGGTGGTGTAAAAGGGATCAAAAACCCGGTCGCGGACATTGGTGGGAATCCCCGTGCCATGGTCCTCGATGGTGGTCCGGATCCAGGGTTTGCCGTCCTTGTCGAACAACCGCGCGCTGATGTGGATCTTCTTGTTCTCGTGATAGTTCGGATACTTCTCATTGAGCGCATCGCGCGCGTTGGTCAGCAGGTTCATGATGACCTGCTCCAACTGCTGGCTGCGGCATTGCATCTGGGGCAACTTTTCCGGGACATTCACCTCCAGGGTGATCTGGTCGTGCCGGATGACGGTTTGCACCAGCA
>CAZAAF010000655.1:0-2396 GCA_964482575.1 uncultured Verrucomicrobiota bacterium
CTTCCGGCAACCGATTGACCACGGTCTGGCGGAGCAACACCGCGCGTTGCTGGCCTATTTGCAGCAGGCGGAGCAGGGATAGAACGCGGTGGCGCGGTGGGGCCGGCCGGCCGGCCGACGGGACCCGGACGAGGGCGCTCGTTGAGAAGGGTGGACAACGGGCCGGTTTTGTGGTGGGGTTTCTGTTGAATACCGAAGGGGTGTTGTCGTCCAAAGGGGTGCGAGGGTGAAATCCGTTGCCCTGAAAACGCAGTGTGATACCATGGCGCCGGTGCAGGTTTTGTAAGGAGAACAAACAATGATCAAAGGCAATATTGTGTTGTGGTTGATGCTGGGAGTGATGGCGTTTCTGACGGTCGGTTGCGATGACCCGTATGTGGAGAAGCGCGTCATTCGCGAAGGTCCGGTTGTTGAGCAACGCGAAGTCGTCAAGTAATCCGCCGTGCTGCACCGGCCCGCGCCAGCACGGCGCCGGGCCGGTGGGGAGATTCGACATGATCCGCAAAGCCCTTCCTTTACTGGCAGTGCTGTTCTTGGTCAACGCCTACGCGCAGATGCCCATGGCGGAACAAGAGGTGATCGCCGACGGCCGCGCCGCCGGGTCCGACCTCAAGGCCCGCGACGAAGCCCTGCAACGGGCGTTGCGTGCCGCCATCGAGAAAGGCGTTGGCACGCTGGTGGACTCCGAGACGATGACCCGGAACTTCAAGTTGTTCGATGACCGGATTTACTCGGAGGTGAAGGGCTACATCCGCACGTACGATGTGGTTGGAGACAACCAGGGCGAGGGTGGCATCTACCGCATCAAGATCAAGGCGGTCGTGGCACTGGGCGCGCTTAAGAAGGACATCCAGGCGCTCAACATCATCAAGAACCAGAAGAAGAACCCGCGGATCATGATCCTGGGGGTGGCGCGCATCGAAAACGCGCAGGTGGACAGCGCCATCAAGATCCAGGACGTGCAGACGGCGATGGAGATGCGGCTGAGTGAGTTGAAGTTCCCAATGGTGAACCGGGAAGCTTCACAGGTCATCAACGAGAAGGAACTGCAGGACGCCTCCCGCTGCGCGGCTCTTGGACGGCGATATGATGCCGAGGTGGTCATCACGTACGAAGCCCTGTGTACTTTGCAGGAAGCCAGCGAGGCCTATGGCATCAAGGTGTTTGCCATGAATGCCAACGTCAATGCCCGCGCCATCAGCACGGACAACGCGCGCATCATTTGCTCGGACCATGCCAGCGGCGTGGCCCGCGGTCCCGGTATGCTGCCGACGGCCCAGAAGGCGCTGGGCGAGACCGGAATCAAGCTGGGCGACAGCCTCGCCAACAAGCTGATCGAGCAGTGGCGCGGTGAGGTGTTCAATACCGCCGACATCAAGATCATCATCAACAACATCAACTACGAAGGCCGCAACGCCGTCATGGACTGGTTGAAGCAGCAGCGCGGCGTGACGGGCGTCAATGAACGGGTTTACGCGAACAACTCGCTGGAGATCGAGGTCACGGTGGAGGGGTCCATCTGGAAGGATTTTGACCGCGTGCTTAATCAATGCCCCGCGCCGAAGCTGAGCATCACCACGCTCACGCCCAACCGGATCGATTGCGTGATCAAGTGATTGCGGTCGATTCGGGCCTAGGGACAAGGAGCCGGTCGGCATGGGCGGGGTAGGGGCACGAGCATCCTCGTTGTTTTTCGGATGTCTCCCGTCATTGGCGGTCTGACGAATTTCTCCAAAACACAAACGCCGCCATGCCTCGGGGCATGGCGGCGTTCGAAATGTTCCTCGTGGGAACGGTTCGGTCAGGACTTGGCGGCATGACTCGGGACCGACGAGGCCTTCCGTGGCTTCTGCCGGGGTGACGCCGTCTCCTGTTCCGTTCTTGCGACTAGCTGCTGGCGGATACTGGGGTGACAGACGCGATTCCCTGCGAGGACATCTGACTTTGGATGTTGTCGAAGGAACTGGCAGTCTTGGTGCCCACGGCCTGCACGACGAGGATGGCCACGATGGCGATCAACGCCAGGACCAATCCGTATTCCACCAGCGACTGACCTGCTTTTGTGTTCTTTCTAATGCTCATAGTCGGTTCTCCTTACGGGCCATATCATGGCGCAGATGCCGGAAAACGACATGTCGGGAGCGGGTGTGTTGCTGTCAGGAATTGCCTGACAATACAAAGAGGGGGTTCCTGACATGACAAAATATCCAGTTCGACGTTAGGGTCGCTGGTGAGGGGCATTGGATTGACCCATGACCGAGAACGATCTCAATACAGGGCCTTGCGAGGCCCGATCAATGGCGGCGGAATTTCCGCCGATCCCTTCGGCCGGATGTCGGGGGAGGCAGATTATCAACAGCGACCAGGTGGAATGCATGGCGACTTTGCATGAGAGC
>CAZAAF010000656.1:0-2389 GCA_964482575.1 uncultured Verrucomicrobiota bacterium
GACGATTTCGTTCTGGCCGATGATGGCCTTGCCCATCTCCCGGCCAATGGCCTTGGTGCGCGCGCTCATCTGCTGGACCAGTGTCTGGATGGCGGCGTCCGGGACGGCCGTGGACGTGTCCGGCTGCGACGCGGGCAGCGTGGTGGTCTTGGGAGCCGCGGTGCCGTCGCTGAACACGATGACGACGCTGCCGATGGCGATCTTGTCGCCGGAAGCGACGATCGAATCCTTGACCTTCGTGCCGTTGTGCAGGGTGCCGTTGGAACTGCCCATGTCCTGGATGCGCCAGCCGTCGGCGGCCTTGTAGAAACAGGCGTGATGGCGCGACGCCAGCGGGATGTCGAGCACGAGTTCGCAATCGCGCTCGCGCCCCATGACGAAGCGTTCACCGGCGATGTCGATCTGCTTGTCCTTGAGCGGGCCGGAAAGGATGTGGAGTGTGGGCATGGCAATGTCTCAGTGTTTGGGCAACGGGATGAGGCCGAGTGACTTGACGCTATGCACGACCCGGAGGTTGCCCAGGGCGGTAACATACACGTCCCGGAAATGGGGCAGCGCGCCAACGCTCGATTCGGTCTCGCGGTAGATGTGGCGCGTGTCGGCCACCTGCCAGTCATCGGAAGCCTGGTTCAGCTCGATCACCTCAAAGCGCCGCACAAAGGCCATGGCCTCCTTGCCGTTGCGGCTGGCCTTGACCACATCGCCGCCCTGGGTCAGGAAGACCTTGTCGCGCAGCCGTTCCACGAGCGCGGAAATCCGCTGCGTCTTGTCGCCGTCCTTCTCCACCGTCACGATGCCGGCGCGCATCATGAACGCCTTGTTGAAGAAGGCGTCCTGTTTGCCGATGATTTTCTCCAGGTTCTGCCTCGACACGGGCGGGAGTTTGGAAATCTCGCTGCCGAGGATCAATCCCTCGTAAAGGACGCTCAGGTCCTGGTTGATCAGCACGAGGTCGTATTTGCCGACAGGCAGGTGCTCGAACCTGAACGCCCTGCCCCCCTCGCTCAACACGCCGCGGAAGCACCGCTCATAGGAATAGGTGTTCTCCTTGTCCACAAACTCGCGGCTCATGGCGAGCGCGTGCGTGAGCGGGACCTCCACCTTCCCCTCCAGACCGCCGTCGTCGGAGACATCCACCTCGGTGTAAATCCGCTGGATGATCTTCTGCTGCGCGTCGGCGGCGGGCAGGCCGGCCAGCACCAGCCCGATCACAGCCACAAGCAAGGTTGTCTTCATGGCGTCTCAGCCCACTTGGAACTCTGCGCCGCGAGGTCGTGTCGCGGATACTTCTTGGCAATCTCCGTCCAGATCCGGCGCGCCTCGGGCTTCTGGCCCAGTTCGTACAATGCACGCGCGCGATAAAAGTTTATATCGATCTGGTAGGCGCTGTCAGGCTGCAATTGCAGCATCGAGTCCAGTTCCGCCAGCGCCTCGCGCCAGCGCCCGCCCGCCATCAACGTCCGTCCGCGCAGCAGCAGGAAATCGCTGTCCAGCTTCACCATCGGGTGCACGGCTTCCCACTCCAGCAGCTTGTCCTCCGCCTCGAGGCGCTGGCCGTCGAGCAACATTTCGCTGACCGCGATGGAAAAGGCGCGGTCCTGCGCGGGCAGTTTCTTGCCGCCGGTCTCGTCTGTGGCCCGCTGCTGGACGCCCTGGTACTGGGCGATGGCCTCCTTCATGCGGCCCTGCAGGCGGTAGAGGTCGCCGATGCGGACCTGCGCGATGCGCGCGATGCGCGAGTCGGGATGCTGGGTGGCGATCTGGCGCGCGCGATTCACCGCCGTCTCGCTGCGCAGATAGAACACGAGCAGTTCCAGCTCCAGCAGGTCGAACTTCTCGTAGTGCCGCTGGCGGGCGGCGCTGTCGAGCCTGGACAGCTCGCTCAGCGCCAGTTTCGGGTCGAGCTGCATCAGGCCGCGCAGGCGCAGCATTTGGGCCGTGGGCCAGAGCCCATCGCCCGGATCGGGATGTTTCTGAAGAAACGTGCCGGCGCACTTGGCCGCCGCGATCCCACCGGGGCTGAGCTGCAGGAGCGTCGTGAAGGCGCGCAACGTCCGGACCGAAAGCGGCGCCGGGTCCTGGCTGCCCATCAACTCCACATACCGGTCGAGGTCTTTGGCATCGTTGATGGACGCCATGCGCGGCAGTGTCCCGAAATCCATCCGCCGGACGCCGCGCAGTTCCTCCTTCTCGCGCTGCAACGTCACGCGGAACCTCACCGGCGACATGCCAACCGTGACCCGCTCGGTCTCCGGCCCGGTGGCCACGCCGCCGTCGTCGAACTGCCAGTTCACTGTCCACTCCTTCAAGTCGCCATACGGCAACCGGCAACGTGTCTCGAACAGGAACTGGTTTTCAAAACCGATGTAGGAATTCAACTCGATCCGCG
>CAZAAF010000657.1:0-2378 GCA_964482575.1 uncultured Verrucomicrobiota bacterium
ATGCCGGGAAATTTGACGCGCCCCAGACCCGCAACGGTTTGCTCGCCGGCGCTATCCGGATGGTGTTGTTCTTCACGCACCTGCCGCGCGAGCTGGTCGCGATCACCGTCGCCGGCTGGTTGCTGTGTAGCCGCAAGATGGCGACGAGTTGGCTGCTCGGTCTGATTGACTGGCATCTGCTGACGCTCTTCTGCGGCCTGTTCGTCGTCATCCACGGCTTGGAGCTGACGGGATTGCCGGCGCAGTTGCCCGCGTGGCTGTTGGCGCACGGCTGGGATATGCACCATTTGCCGGGGCTGGCGCTGGTCACCGGCGCGCTCTCCAATCTCGTCAGCAACGTGCCGGCGGTCATGCTGCTCACGCGCCTGCTGCCGAACGCTTCGCCGGAAACCAACTATGTGCTCGCGCTCGCCAGCACCTTCGCCGGCAATCTGCTGGTCATCGGCAGCATCGCCAACCTGATCGTCATCGAACAGGCCAAGCGGCTCGGCGTGCGGATTTCGTTCCGCGAGCACGCCCGCGCCGGCATACCGGTGACGCTGCTCTCTTTTGTGGTCATCCTCGCCTGGGTCTGGCTGCGGATGTGAACAACTCGTCTTCCTGTAGGGGCGCAGTCTTGCTGCGCCCTATACCCGCTGCGTGACGAGCACAATGCCCTGGCCGGGGCGCAGCGCGTAGTGGAACGGCTGGGGGATGTATTCGAGCTGGAGTTCCGGCGACACGTCTTCGAGCGGCTTCCCCGCCTGAATGAACTGGCGGAGGTTCTCCGCATAAAAGTCCTGCTGGTTCCACGGGTCCTTATTCAAGATCATCAACGCTTCGTCGTTATGTTTCACTGAAGCCTTCCACATCAGCAGGACGTTGGGGTTGTTGCTGGGCAGGATGTTCAACGGGCTTTCCTCGCGGAAGACCGGGAAGCATTTTTTCAGCACATTGACTTGCTCGATGAACGACCCCAGCTCGATGTCGGTCGTCTCCCAATCGGCGGGTGTGGTGTTCACCACGTGCAGGCTCTTGCGAAAACCGTACTCGAACCCCATCGGCATCATCACGCCCGCGGAAAACAGCGCGGCAAAGAGGTAGCGTTGCTTCAGGCCCGCGATATTGCCGTTGAGTTCCGCCGCCAGCCGCGGCGTGTCGTGGCTCTCCGGGAAGCTGATCGAGGGCGCGGTCTCGCGGATCAGGTTGTATTGCTCGATCAGCCACCAGTCGTGGAAGTTCCACCATTTGGAGCTGTTGAACACGAGGTCGAAGCCCGCTCGCGCCGTCTCCTTCGTCTGGTCCGCCGTGCAGCCGAGCGTCTCGGCGACGAACACGGTGTGCTGCCCGCGCGCCTTGATCTCGTGAATCAGCCGGTGCCAGAGGTGATGCGGCACCTGATAGGCGGCGTCGCACCGGAAGCCATCGAAGCCCAGCGCCAGCAGATGCTCCACCACGCGCAGACAGTAGCGATAGAGGCCTTCGCGGTCGTGTGTGTGCTCGTGATCGAACTGCGCGAGGTCCTGCCAGACCACGCGCTCGCCGTTGTGGTCGCACGCAGCGTTGGCGATACGCCCATCCGGCTCGCGCTTGAACCACTCCGGATGCTCGCGCGTCAGCGCCGAGTCCACCGCGCAGTGATTGATGACGAGGTCGGTCATGATCTTCAGCCCCGCCTCATGGACCCGCGCCGTCATCGCCCGCACCTGCTCATCGGCGGAGAGCTTGCCCGCGCCATCGAGGAAGGCGGGATTCACGCCAAAGTAGTCCGCCACCGCATAGAGGCTGCCCGACGCGCCCGTCTGTTGGATGGGATTGACGTAAATCCAGTTGAAGCCCAAGTCGGCCGCGCGCCCGATGTGGTCGGTCCACTTATCCATTGGCCCCGCCAGCCGTGGAAACAAATTGTAGATGAGCATAGCGTCACCCTGCTTTCCTTAACTCGTCACCGATGAAACATCGCACAGCCACCGCCCGCGCGCCACAATTTTTCCAAGCTTGGGAAAGGATACGACCGGCGGTGACGGCGCAGGCTCAATTTTGGGGCGGCACCACCGCGATATGAAGAAGAGAACCACGGATAACGGAGAAACCCTTCCTGTTCCGTGATCCGTGGTTTGTTTCTTCTCTGTGACTTCTCCGATCCTCGATGGCTGTACCTGCGCGGCCAGGGCGCAGGCTCGACTTGGGGCGGGCCCGCCGCTATAACGCCCCCGCCGCGCGGTGGTTTTCCAGCCGAGTCCGCGAGACGGGCAGCCTTGCTGCCAACGCTTGGAAAAGTACGTGTGGATTTTTCCAAGGCTCGGAAAAAACAGGCGCCGCCCGTTCCAAGGCTTGGAAAAATTTCCGTGAAATTTTCCAACCCTTGGGAAAAGTGCTGGTTTGGTTTTCCAATCTCT
>CAZAAF010000658.1:0-2371 GCA_964482575.1 uncultured Verrucomicrobiota bacterium
GAGGCATGTCTCAGACCGTTTTTATCAGACTTGTTGCCGTAATTACCGTGTTTCCGGCAACTTGGCTTCGGAAGCCAGGATCATCGCGATGCGAAACCCAACCGAATGATAGCCACTGCGACCGTTACGACCCTCACCGGTGCTAATGCTCACGCCGCTGCGCCCTGTGGAATACCACGAACCACCGCGAACTTCGTTGACCCGCTGTCAACGCTCCGCGCCGTTGGTGGCGGTAATGAGGGTGCTGGTCCACTCGTAGGCGTTTCCCGCCATGTCGTAACAGCCATAGCCGCTTTTGCCATCCTCGAAACTGCCCACGGGTGTCGTGTATCCGCCTGCCTCCACCAACTGCCTGTAGATTTCCGTGTTTACGAAACCGATGTTCGTCCGGTGGTCAATCCACCCGGTCACAATGCCGTCCGGCGTCACGCCCAAACGCTGCCCCTCACTGCCAATTATATCCGCCACGGCCACTTTTTGTCCGCTGCGGCTGGAATGCTCGGTGTAAGTCGTGATCGTTTTCGACTCCTTCTCGAGGAAATGGGCGGCGCACACGGCATTGTAGTTGAAATGCGTCTTAAGCCGGCCGTGGAGGTAGTGCGAGTCCTTCTCATTTCCCCAAGGGTAACGCCAGCCTTTCGGGCAGCGCGCAGCCTTCTCCCATTGTTCAGCGGTCGGAATCACGATCTTCCGGCGGGTAAGCCTGCCAACCCAGGTGCAATAAGCCTCGGCATCCTCAAACGACACAAAAAGCACCGGGTGATTGGCTTTGCCAGGGGGAAAAAGGCCGCTCACCCAGTAACGCGGAGCCCTGCGGTCATGGTTCGCATCGAGGAACTCCTTGTACTCCGCGTTCGTCACCTCGAACCGCCCCATGCAGTACGCCTCCAGATACACCTCCCGGGCGTTCGGGCCATCACCGAAAACAAACTTACTTGCGGGAACAAACACCATGCCCACCGGCACCTTCACGATGGTCGCCCCATCCCGGACATCTTCCGTCTTGGTGGAATTGGGGGAAAGAATGGACATGCCGTTCCCGGCTGTCACAAGGGTTTTGGACAACAGCTCACCTGCGTGGGCCACTGTTATGCCCAACCCAAACATGGCTGCCCACAAAAGGCGGCTTCTCACAGTCGTGAACCCCAAAAACTTCATCCCACATACTTAAACGTCTCACGACAGCTAATATTGGAAAAAACGATGTCAACCCTTGGTCTTGCACCCGCCCCCCCCCCCTCCGGCACAAGTTCCTTGGGCGCCCAATCGTGTTTTGCCCAGTAGGCGGCATCGTGGGAAGGCACGATCTTCACGCCTCGCATCGACTCCAACTGAAACCAGCGCAGATTCAACATCGCCCGGCCGAGGTCGCTCGCCAGTCCCTGCGGGATCATCCGCTCCAGGTTCTCAAACGTGTACATCGCGTCTGCGGTGTAAATGAACTCCACCCCTGTTGAAAGTTTCACGTACAGCGATTGATGGCCGGGCGTATGCCCTGGCGTCGGAAACGTCATCACCGAATGGTCCCCAAAAACATCAAAAATCCCCTCCGTCTCCTGGACATTGAGGTCATTCATCCGTTTGAAATCGCCCAGGCAATACGCCGCCCCGGAAATGCCGGCATCCACCACCTTCCGAATCGCCCGTAATTCCTCCTTCTGGAAACAGACGGGAACGCGGGTACCTGCAAACTCCTCAATCGCCCCGGCATGGTCCACGTGGCCGTGGCTAAGGATCACCGCCTTGAAATCACCCGGTGCCAGCCCCAAAACCTTGATGGCCTCCCGGAGATCCTCCCCGGGCTTGATGACGGGAACGTAATCCCGGGCAATGTCCTTGCCCCAATGCCGGGCCGGATCCCTGGCCGCCTCGATGTTGCATCCGGTATCGAATAGCACCCAGTCCTTTCCATGCTGGATCACGAGATAGACCACCGGAATCTCCATCGGCGTCCCCACACGTGTATCCTTCAACAGGAAATGGGTCTGGGTTTTCAGGATGCCCGCGTGGAAGGCATACGCCTTCACGGTGGTGGCCGGGGTGGATTCTGCCGCCGCTGCCATCCACGGAACCAGCAGACACGCCATCAGACCTCGATGCAGGAACTTCATCTTGCGGAATATCCTGCACGACTCCAACCAAAAAGGAAAGCACGGGAATCCGATGGCAGAGAATACGGCGGGCCTGTTCATGGCCGTCGAGTACCGGCACGCACAGGGGAGCCAAACATTCCTCCATCCGTTGGCGGCCTCGCCATTTATCGAGAACGCCCACTTTCCCATGGGGCCCAGTCCATCGATCACCCGGGACCTCCTCTGCGAAATGAAGCCCCATGCGATGTGGCCCGGCACCCGCTATTTCCGAAACCACT
>CAZAAF010000659.1:0-2358 GCA_964482575.1 uncultured Verrucomicrobiota bacterium
TGGAGTCCCGGATCCGCACCGCCACGCCACCACACCCATGCCCCAAACAGCACCGACAGCGCCACCCACACCGCCGTCCATGCCCCCGCCTCGCGCAGCGAGACGGCGTGCGCGTGGCGATGAAACACGCCCAGGTCCAGTGCCAGCAACACCAGCACGCCGGCAATGAAGGCGATCCAAATCCAAAGCGGAAAATCCATGTATGTAGTCTTTGTACCGGGACAACCGCCCGCCGTCTATCGCAATTGGCGGGGGCTTACGCGCGCGGCGCGGAGGCCTTGCGCAGGCGGTCCATGATGGCGCGGCCGAGGCCGCTCTCGGGAACCGGTTCGGCGATGATCTCCTCCACACCCGCGGCATCGAGCCGGCGCAACGCGGCAAAGAGATTCGCCGCCGCCTCGCGCAGGTCGCCCGTGGCGCTCAGGATTTCCATCGCGGCGAAATCCGCCGACGTCGGTGCGGTACGAAACGCCAGCAACCCGGTGCGGCGGCCCTTCATCCCGGCTGCAGCGGCCGGATCGGTGATGCGCAACCGCGTGTTCGGCGCGTAATGGCGCAACAGCATACCCGGCGATTCCGGCGTTGCGCTCGGGCCAGTGGCCACCGCCACGTCACGGCCCAGGCACTCGCTCAATTCCTCCAGCGTGACCGGGCCCGGCCGCAGCAATCGCGGGCCGGTGTCGCCAAAGGCCACGATAGTGGACTCGATGCCGAGCTGGGTCGGGCCGCCGTCGAGAATCAGGTCCACTCGCAAACCGATCTCCTCCTCCACCGCCTGCGCGGCCGTCGGACTGAGCTGGCCAAACCGGTTGGCGCTGGGCGCGGCCACCGCGGTGCCGGTCGCCTGGATGAGCGCGCGCGCCACCGGATGCGCCGGCATCCGCACCGCCACCGTCGGCAGACCGGACGTGACGATGTCGGGAATGTTGTCGCGTTTCGGCAGCACGAGGGTCATCGGGCCGGGCCAGAACCGTTGCGCCAGCCGTTCCGCCTCGGGCGGCAGCGACGTGACATACCGCTCCAGCCAGTCCGGCCCGCCCAGATGGATGATGAGCGGGTCGAAATGCGGCCGCTCCTTCGCCTCGAAGATGCGCGCCACGGCCCGGGCGTCGGTGGCCACCGCACCGAGGCCATACACCGTTTCCGTGGGAAATGCCACCAACCCGCCGGCGCGCAGGATCGCCGCCCCGCGAGTGATCGCGGGCGTCGGGCCGGTCAAGGTCGGATCGGTCTTAAGAATCATGATGAAACGGCGGCGCTCATACCGGAACCGCCCGTCGAAAGCAAGCCTGCGCCACGATTGCCGTTGACTTGTACCGTCTTGATTGGAGAATCGGGCCGTGACGAGTGATTTGTAATTGGTAATCTGTGCTTGGTAACTGGCAATGGTTAATCCACAAACCCAAATGGAAACACCGATCGTTTTTGACAGTGACGATTTTCAACTTGTCGGCATGATGCACCGGCCGGACGCAGCGGTTTTCCCCAATCCGCGTCCCACCCTTTTGTTCCTCCACGGCTTCACCGGGCAGAAGACGGAGGCGCACCGGCTGTTCGTCAAGACCGCCCGCGCCCTGACGCGCGCGGGGTTCATCGCGCTACGGTTCGATTTTCGTGGCAGCGGCGACAGCGGTGGCGAATTTGAGGAAGCCAGCGTCACGGGCTGGCGCCGCGACGCGCGCGTGGCGTTCGACACGCTCCTGAAGCAGCCGGGCGTGGACACAAGCCGCGTGGGCGTGATCGGTCTTTCCATGGGCGGCGCGGTGGCGAGCCATCTGGTGGCGGGCGAGCCGCGCGTGCGCTCAGCGGCGCTCTGGTCCGCCGTGGCCAACGGCCCGGAAGTGGTGAGCGTCATCGGCACGCCCGAGGCCATGGAGCATCTGGCGAAACACGGCTGGGCCGACCGCATGGGCAATAAGGTCTCCGCCGCGTTCGTGAAGGAATTCGAAACCATGCACCCGTCCAACGACCTGGCGCGGTCGCAATGCCCGGTCCTCATCGTTCACGGCACCGCCGACGAGACCGTCCCCGTGGCGCAGGCGGACCTGTTCGAGGCCGCCGCGCGAAAGGCACCCAACCGCCGCGTGGAAAAGCTTATCGTCCCCTTTGCTGACCACACCTATGCCAACGTGACGCTCGAAGCCCGCGTCATCGAGGCAACCGTCGCGTGGTTTCAGCGGACGCTGTGAAGCTCCTGCCAAAGGGCGGAAGTTGGAACGCGTTGGTCAAAGGTCTTGATATGGATTATGGATGTAGGCCCGGTGCCCCCACCGGGCGTCTTCGATTTCAGCACGTCATCGCCGGGTCAGGGGACCCGGCCTACAATCCATGAGCGTGTCGAACGGGCGTGAAAGCCCG
>CAZAAF010000660.1:0-2355 GCA_964482575.1 uncultured Verrucomicrobiota bacterium
TGAAACGGTAGAAATCAAATCCAAAAAGGAGAATGCATGCAACGACGGGAATTCATCAGAAACGCGGCGGTGGCGGGCGCAGGCCTGCTCATCGCGCCCAAGGGCCTCTTCGGCGCCAATGCGCCGAGCAATAAGCTGAACATCGCGCTGATCGGTTCGTGGGGCCGTGGCGAGGCGCACTTCAGCTCCATCGCCACCGAGAATGTCGTCGCCCTTTGCGACGTCAATGACGATCATCTCGCGTTCGGCGCCAAACGCTTCCCGCAAGCCAAGACCTACAATGACTGGCGCAAGCTGCTCGACGACCACAAGACGCTCGGCCTCGATGCCGTCGTCATCTGCACCGCCGACCATACGCACGCGTTCGTCGCCAACTGGGCGCTCAACCGCAACCTGCACGTCTATTGCGAAAAGCCGCTCGCGGTTTCCGTCGAGGAAGCGCGCACGGTCCGCGCAAACTGGCTCTCGAAGAAGAGCAAGCTCGCGACACAGGTCGGCATGCAGCGGCACGCGATCTCGAACTTCAACCGCGTCCGCGAGCTGATCCTCGACGGCGCGATCGGCGAACTCAAGAGTGCCTCCGCGTGGGGTAACCGCCAGTGCCGGCCGGATCTCTGCGACTACGATCAAGAAAAGGGCATCGTCTTCTTCAAGGACGTCGCCGGGAAGCCCGTCGCCGGTTATCTGCCGGACGCGGGGCAACCGCCGGCGAACCTGCACTACGACCTGTGGCTTGGCCCGTCGCCGGCCCACGCCTATAACCCCGGCTATTTCTCGCGGGGCCCGGGCGCAAATTGCCTGTCGTGGAACATGTTCTGGGATTTCGGCGCCGGCCAGATCGGCGACATGGGCAGCCATACGATGGATCTGCTCTGGAACGCCGTGGACGCGAAGCTGCCGACCTCGGCGGAAGCCAAGGGCGACCCCTTCAACGCCGCCCTCACGCCGATCAAGTGCGAGAGTCACTTCGAGCATCCGGCCAACGACTGGCGTGGTCCAATCACGGTCGCCTGGTATCAGGGCGGCGCGATGCCGACACCGCCGAAGGACTTCATTGATCTGAAGAAGATCGGCCACGGCGCGATGTTCAAGGGCACGCAGGGTTTCCTCGTCGCCGACTTCGACAACCGGATCCTGTTCCCCTACGGCAAGGAAGCGGACATGAGCTATTACAAGCCGCGGCCGAAGGACAAACTCCTGCCGCCGCTCGGCCACTTCCAGCAGCAGTGGATTGACGCCTGCAAGAACCCGAGTCTGAAAACCGCGTGCGACTTCGAGTACAGCGGCAACATGATCGAGCAGCTCCTGCTCGGTCTCGTCGCCTATCGCGCCGGCAAGAAGCTCGCCTATGACGGCGTCACGGGCAAGATCACCAACCACCCCGAAGCCAACGCGCTCTTGAGCCGCAAGTATCGCGACGGCTGGGTCCTCAACGGCTGATCAAAAAAATCGGTCCGTGCTTTTCACCCGCCCGCCCTCACCGGCGCGGCGGGTGAACTTTTTCCAAGCCTTGGAAAAAATTAGGCGGGATTTTCCGAGCCTTGGAAAAAACATCCTGCCTTTTTCCAAGGCCTGGAAAAAATGCGTGTTTCAGGTTCCAACCCTTGGAAAAAGGCCGCGGCGGCTCGGTCAATCCTTGGCTGGCAGTTCCGGTTTTTTGGCGGGAAAAATATCGTCCGTGGCCGATTTGGTGACCGGTTCTTCGATGCGATTGAGATGGCGATAGATGGTCTGCTGCACTTTTTCGAAGACCTCGCAGCCCATGCGCTGGCGTAACTCGATCCAGAATTGCAGCCGGCCGCGGAGCAAAACCGATTCCGCCACGATGGCGCGGTCGGCTATGCGCAGGATCAGTTCCGCGTCACATTTCTCGGCGCTCATCGCTTTTTCCAACTCTTCGCGCGCCTGCTGTGCGACTTCGCGTTCCTTCGGCATCGCTTCCTGAAGTTGCCGGAGCTGTTCCGCTGACAATTCGAAGTGGTGATGGCTCTTGCCCATGGCCAGAACAAAGGCGGGGTCAAAATCAAGGTACAGGCTGCGCTCGGGCGGTCGTGTGGGTTTCAGGAGAGCTTTGTCGTTGTGATTACTCCGCTCGGGGCGGTCGGGCTTGGCCGGCGCGAACACCGGTAGGATGAGCAAGAGCAACAAACCCGCGAGTCGTCTTCTATTTTCCATGTGATGCCTCGTGGTCAACAACGCTTGGAAGGTGTGATTATTTTTGGGCAGGGCCGAGTGTCTGTTCCACAAAATCGCGCACGGCTTGTTGATATTCCACCGTCCAGAGACCATCGTTGTGGCCGCCGTCCAAGGCGACGAACCGCTTCGGCGGTGCGGCCTGATCAAAGAGACGGCGGC
>CAZAAF010000661.1:0-2351 GCA_964482575.1 uncultured Verrucomicrobiota bacterium
GCTCGCGGCCCCGCCGGTTGGCCGCCGGCCGGGTGGTGTGGGACGGCGTGGCGACCGACATCACGGCGCGCAAAGAAGCGGAGACGGCGAGTCAGGCCGCCGAGCAGCGCCTTGGGGAAAGCGAGCGGAAATACCGCGAGCTGGTGGAACTGGCCAACAGCATCATCCTGCGTTGGAACTCCGAGGGAACCATTACCTTCCTGAATGAATTCGGGCTGCGTTTCTTCGGCTATTCTGCCGAGGAGATATTCGGCCGCCATCTGGTGGGAACCCTTGTGCCGCCCAGCGAGAGCGGCGGGCGCGATTTGCGGCAGTTGATCGCGCACATTGGCGCCGACCCGAAAGCCTATGAGCTGAACGTCAATGAGAACATGCGCCGTAATGGCGAGCGCGTCTGGATCGCGTGGACGAACAAGATTGTGATGGATACACAGGGAGCCGTGGCGGAAATCCTGAGCATCGGCACGGACATCACCGAGCGCAAACGGGCGGAAGAGGAGATCCATCGGCTCCACAAAGACCTGCAACGCCACTCCGCCGGGTTGGAGCAACGCGTGGCCGAGCGCACCGCCGAACTGGCCGTGGCTCGGGACCGCGCCGAGGCCGCCGATCGTCTGAAGTCCGCCTTCCTGGCCACCATGTCCCATGAGTTGCGCACGCCACTGAACTCCATCATCGGTTTTACGGGCATCATCCTGCAGGGCCTGGCCGGGCCGTTGAACGCAGAGCAGACCAAACAACTCAACATGGTGCGCGGCAGCGCCCGCCATCTCCTGGCGCTGATCAACGACGTGCTGGACATCTCCAAGATCGAAGCCGGACAACTGGAGGTTTCGTGCCACCCGTTTGACCTGCGCGCGTCCGTCGCGAAGGTTGCCGGCCTCGTGAAACCGATGGCGGACCGGAAAGGTCTGGCCCTGCATGTGAACCTCGCGCCGGAGATGGGCTCATGGGTGAGCGACCAACGCCGGGTCGAGCAAATCCTGATCAATCTGCTCAACAACGCGGTCAAGTTCACCGACCGCGGCGGGGTGACGCTCACGGCCGACCTCGCGGCGGACATGCTCCGGATCTCGATTGCGGACACCGGCATTGGCATCCAGCCGGGGGATTTTGGAAAACTCTTCCGGCCGTTCCAGCAGGTGGATTCCGGCCTGACTCGCCAGCATGAGGGCACGGGATTGGGGCTGGCCATCTGCCGGCGACTGGCGGAGTTGCTCGACGGCGACATCCGCGTCGAGAGCGAGTGGGGCCGGGGCAGTGTCTTCACGCTCCTGCTGCCGGCGAAAGGCGAAACACCATCATGAAATCCAAGATTCTGCTCATCGAGGACAACGACCAGAACCGTTACATGGCGACGTTTCTCCTGGAGAAGCACGGGTACGAGGTCGTGCCGGCCATGGACGGTCCCACCGGCATCGAACTGGCTGCCAACATGCAGCCCTGCCTGATCCTGCTGGATATTCAATTGCCCCAGATGGATGGTTATGCGGTGGCCAGCGCACTGCGACGCAATCCAGCGCTGAGAGACATCCCGATTGTGGCGGTCACCTCGTATGCGATGATGGGTGACCGCGAGAAAGCCCTCGCGTCGGGTTGCGACGGGTATCTGGAGAAGCCGATCAACCCGGAGACGTTTGTTGCGGACGTCGAGCGGCACCTTCGCCCGACCCGTGGAGGATCCCCGTCATGACTCGAATCCTGATCGTTGACGACAAGCCGGAGAATCTTTACATGCTGCGCGCCCTGCTGGTGGGGCACGGCTTCGAGGTGGACGAGGCGCGACACGGCGCCGAGGCACTGGTCAAAGCACGCCAGTCACCGCCGAATCTCGTCATCTCCGATCTCCTCATGCCTGTGATGGACGGCTACACGCTCCTGCGCCGCTGGAAGATAGACGATCAACTCAAGCCCATCGCGTTCGTTGTCTATACGGCTACCTACACCGAGCCCAGCGATGAGCAGCTTGCGCTGGACCTCGGTGCGGATGCTTTCATTCTCAAACCCGCTGAGCCGGAGGAGTTCATCGCCCGCATCCAGGACGTGCTGGCCAGGGCAGGCCGGAAGGAGTTGCATCCGACTCGTATGCCCAGGGCGGAGACCGAAGAATTGCTGAATGATTACAACGAAATCATCATCCGCAAACTGGAAGAGAAGAGTATCCAGTTGGAAGACGCCAACCGCGAACTGGAACGCGACATTGCTGAACGCAAAGTGCGCGAATGTGAAATCCAGCGGCTCAACCATCTCTACGCCATCCTCAGTCAGGTCAACCACAGCATTACCCATATCCAATCGCGCGAGGAATTGTTCCAGAAAATCTGCCGTGTTGCCACGGAGAACACGGCCTT
>CAZAAF010000662.1:0-2349 GCA_964482575.1 uncultured Verrucomicrobiota bacterium
TAGCCGAGCATGCCCATGATGACCACGCCCGCCATCAACAGCGAGGTGGCGATCGGCCGGCGGATAAAGATTTCGGAAATGTTCACAACGCGGCGCTCACTGTTCGGCTCCACCTTCAGCCGCTGGTTTGCCTTTGGTCCGCAACTTCACTTTCGACCCGGTTTGCAAACGATACTGGCCTTCCACCACAACGAGTTCGCCGGCTTTCAGTCCCTCGTCAATCAGCGCCTCCCCGCCTTCAATCAGCGCCACTTTCACGGGTCGCAACTCAACAGTCAGGTCGGCGGATTTTTGGGCGGCCGGGTCCCCCGCGGCGGCCGGTCCGCCGAATTTCTTGATGGGCTTCTCCCCTCCTTCCGCGGCGGGCGCGCCGGGTTTCTTCGCCTTTTTCTCTCCGTCGGCGGGTTCGGCGCCGGGCCTGCCTTCCTTGACCACGAACGCATAGGACCCCGTCGGGCCGCGCTGGATCACCGCCGCCGGCACGACGATTCCGTTCTTG
This sequence comes from uncultured Verrucomicrobiota bacterium, assembly GCA_964482575.1. Taxonomy (GTDB): domain Bacteria; phylum Verrucomicrobiota; class Verrucomicrobiia; order CAIQCK01; family CAIQCK01; genus CAIQCK01. The sequence continues at coordinate 500 of CAZAAF010000662.1, forward strand.
CGCGTCTCCAGCAGGAGCCGGGCGTTGACGAACTGCCCGGGCCACAACGCCAGATCGTTGTTCGGGAAGGTGGCTTTGAACTTCAACGTGCCGGTGGTGGTGTCAATCTGGTTGTCCACCACGGCGAGTCTGCCCTGGCCGAGCGTCGTCTTGTTGTCGCGGTCCACGGCGAGCACGGTGATGTCGCCGCGCGTCCATTGCTTCTGGATGGCGCCAAGGTTCTGCTCCGGCAGCGTGGCCACGACGGAAATCGGGTGCAGTTGGGTGATGATCACACAGCCGTTGGTGTCGCCGGCATGAACGATGTTGCCCTGGTCCACGAGCCGGATGCCGCACCGGCCGTCCAGCGGCGAGGTGACGGTGGTGTAATCGAGGTTGACCTGCGCGGCGTCGATGGCCGCCTGGTCGGCCTTGACCGTGGCGTCGAGCTGGTTGACCAGCGCCACCTGGGTGTCATAGACCTGCTGGGAGACGATCTTCTTGGCCACCAGGTCGGCGTTACGTTTGAGGTCCAGCCGGGCATTGGCCAGTTGCGCCTCGTCCTGCGCCTTCTTGGCCACGGCTTGGGCCAGCGCGGCCCGGTAGGGTGCGGGGTCGATCTGCAACAGCAGGTCGCCGGTCTTGACGTCCTGCCCTTCGTTGAACGCCACCTTCACCAACTGGCCGTCCACGCGCACGCGGATGGTCACAAAATTGAACGCCTGCACCGTGCCCAGCCCGTCGAGGTAGATGGGCACGTCCCGCTGGGAGACCTTGACGGCCAAGACCGGGACGGCGAAGCCGCTGCGGGACATGTTCTCGGACTTCCGGCTGGCGAGGTAATTCCTGACCATCAGGTAGCCGCCGCCGACCACGAGGCAACACAGGAGGGCGACAATCCACCCACAGCCGTGGCCCGACGGATGGGAGGGGCGGCCGCGGGTCGTCAACGGACGTCCGTGGTGCTATCCACCGGACGAACTCGGGGATGGTTTGCTGTCAGTTTCCATGCTCGTGCTCAGTCTGAAAATTGCTGGCGGGTCTTACCGGACGCCCGTCCAATCGCCGGATACTAGGACGGAACCAAGTAACCTTCAAGTTACTTATTGTGACGGGAATAGACCGTGCCCGTGGCCCCTGCCTGGTGGAAATCGTCCGTCCGCAGCCGGCTTTTCCGGTTAGACGTACACCTGTTTCAGATATTCGATCCCCTGCCGCGCGATGGTCTCGGGGTCGGGATCGTACTTGAACACCTCAACGGAGGCGTAGCCGTCGTAGCCAATCTCGTGCAGAGCGGCGACGAACGGCCGGTGGTCGAGGCCGCTGGTGCCCGGGCCGCGCAGATTCGGGTCGTTCGCGTGGAAATGTTTCACCATCCCGCGCGATTCGCGGATGATGTCGGGAATCGGGCGGCCCTCGTCACTCATGGCCTTGACGTCGAGGTGCAGCGCGAAGTTCGGGCAGTTCACCATGCTGACCAGCCGGCGACCCTGCTTGGCGGTGATGATGAAGTTGGTGTCCGCCCGGCCCAGCGGCTCAATGGCGATGATCACACCGCGCGAGGCCGCGCGAGGCATCACCGACCGGAAAACCTCGGCGGCGAACTCCATCCCCTGCTCGATGGAAACGCCGTCCTGCAGATTGCGTTGCTTGGGCGATCCCCAGACCATGATCTTGCCGCCGACGTCGGCGCAAAAATCAATGAGCGCCTCGGCGTAATGGGCAGTGGCTTCGCGCACGGCGCGGTCGGGCGAGGTGAGATGATAACCCTCGGTCTGCGCCAGCAGCCAGTGCATGCCGATGATGCCGATGCCGGCGGCGGACGCGGTCTCGCGAATCCTGTGGCGTTCGTCGGCGGACACCTTGCGGAT
>CAZAAF010000663.1:0-2347 GCA_964482575.1 uncultured Verrucomicrobiota bacterium
AGATCAAGGCCCAGCTCGGCCTGGCGACATCGTCCACGCCGGCGGTGGATGCGGACCGGGTCTATGTCAGTTGGGGAATGACGAACCAGTTCATGCTGGCAGCGTTCGATCACCGCGGCAAGACCGTCTGGGAACGCAACCTCGGGCCATACATCAGCCAGCACGGTCCCGCGGTATCGCCGGTCCTTTACGACGGACGCGTGATCCTGGGCAACGAACAGGACGGCCCGAGCTTCCTGATTGCCGTGAACGCCAAAACTGGCAAGACGCTCTGGCAGACGCCGCGCAAGGGCGGTGATCAATCCACGGCCTACTCGGTGCCGTGCCTGTTCCATCCAAAGAACGGCAAGCCCGTGCTGATCTTCAACAGCCGCAACCACGGCATCTCCGGCATCGACCCCGCTACCGGCGCGGTGGTGTGGGAGTGTCCCGCGATGACGGCGCGCAGTGTCAGTTCGCCGTTCATTTCCGAAGCGGCTGGGCTTGTTTTCGGCACATGCGGCGGCGGCGGTGTGGGCAGCCACGTGGCGGCAGTGCGGCCCGGCGACCCGGCCAAAGGCGGGAAGGCCGAGGAGGCGTACCGCATCAAGAAGCCTGTGGCGCCGTATGTGCCCACGAGCGTCGTGGTCGGCGAGGTGGCCTATCTCTGGACCGACCAGGGTCTGCTTTCGTGCGTGACCGCCGCCACCGGCGCCGTGCGCTGGCAGCAACGCACCAAGGAGGACGGCGCCGTGAAGGAACGGTTCTTTGCATCGCCCCTCTGGGTGGAAGGACGCCTCTTCAACGTGTCGTGTGACGGCGATGTGGTGGTGTTCGACGTGGCGCCCGACCACGGCAAACTGCTGTTCCGTTTCCCGTTGGGTGAGACGGCGCATGCCACGCCGGCGATTTCCGGCGGACGGCTGTTCCTGCGGACGGAATCGCATCTGTTCTGTCTCGGCGGCGCATTCCGCTGAACAACCCGTTGTTCCAGAACGAAAGGAAAAAGCATGAAACTCCTGAGTCGATGGTGGATCTTGTTGGGGCTGGCGGGCGCGGTCGCCATGGCAGCCGATGGCGTTGTTTATGAAGGCAAGGAAGGTCCCGGCAAGGGCAGGCACATCGTCCTGCTTTCCGGCGACGAGGAATACCGCTCCGAAGAGGTCATGACGCAACTCGGTCGGATTCTCGCCCTGCATCACGGCTTCAAGTGCACGGTGCTTTACGCCATCAACCCGCAGAGCGGCGAGATTGACCCGCTCACGAAAAACAACATTCCCGGCATCGAGGCGCTCGACCACGCCGATCTGTGCGTGATGCTCCTGCGTTTCCGCGAACTGCCCGACGAGCAGATGAAGCACTTCGTGGATTTCGTCAACTCCGGCAAGCCGATCCTCGCGTTGCGCACGTCCACGCATGCATTCGCCTACAGCAAGGAGAGCAAGAGCCCGTATGCCAAGTACGACTGGAAGAACAAGGACTGGCCCGGCGGTTTCGGACGGCAGGTGCTCGGCGAGACGTGGGTGGCGCATCACGGCTGGCATGCGCACGAAGCCACGCTTGGCGTCGTCGACCCCTCGGCCAAGGACCATCCCATCCTGCGCGGCGTGGGCCAGGTGTTCGGACCCACGGATGTTTACACCGCCAACCCGCCCGCGGATTGCGCCATCCTCATGCGCGGCCAGGTGCTCACCGGCATGAGCCCGACCGATCCGCCCGTGGTCGGCAAGCAGAAACCAACGGACAAGTACGAGAAAAACAACCCGATGCAGCCGTTGGTCTGGCTACGCAACTACACCGGCGAGACAGGCAAGACCTCGAAGATCATCACGACCACGATGGGTTGCGCCGTGGACCTGCAAAGCGAAGGTCTCCGCCGCCTTCTCGTCAACGCTTGTTACTGGGCGCTCGGTTTCGAAGACAAGATTCCCGCGAAGAACAACGTGGATATCGTTGGCGAGTACAAAGCCAGCGCCTTCGGCTTCGGCAAGTTCGTCAAAGGCCTCAAGCCCGCCGATCTTCAGTTGAAGTAGCCGGCTGCTTTCCGGCTTGGGGTGGCCGCGATGCCCGGGTGAACGTCACACGTTCACTCCGCCGCGATTTCGTACCACAGTGTCTTGAACTGCGGACCGATCTCGAACGCAAGCCTGCCGTCCGCGAGGGTGGCGGGAACTTCACCGGCACGCGCGCCGGAGCCATCCAGCACGAAGACCTTCATGGATTTCCACTGCGTGGTGACGGTGATCTTGGCGGCGATGCCCTCGCAAATCGTGGGTGCCATGCCCCAGTGCGTGCCCACACTGGTGTGCGTGTCGTTCCACTGCATGCCGGTGTTCTCGACATTGCCGGCAAGCATTTTAGTAACTGG
>CAZAAF010000664.1:0-2343 GCA_964482575.1 uncultured Verrucomicrobiota bacterium
GTGTATTCGGTGTCGCTCTTGCGCTCAAGAGGCACGGTTTCGAACCTGGCCGGGTCTGCGCCTTCGAAAGGATTCTTCGGTTGGCGCATGGCGTTGAGAAGCGCTGCTTTGGCCTTGAGAGCATCCGGAGCGGGTGGTGTTGCCGGGTGGGATGGGGCCGTGACCCGGTATCGTTCGATGATGATCATCATCCCCGAAGTTTCTGCGTCGAAGTGCACGCAACGGAAGTCCTTGAGGGCAACGTATCGAACCCCATCGCGCGTCTCTTCCGCCATCAGCGTCTTGTTTTTCAGAAGCGGTTCGAGGCTGTTTGCCTGGATGTCCCGGACGTGCTCGACGCGGAACGCGCCGCGAAGCGCCGGCGGCACGCTCTTTTCCTGTTCCGGCGTCAGTCTCCCGGAGAAGTCACCGGGAATGCCAAAGCACGCATCGGTTGAGTGCGTGTCCGCCGCAGGAGGAGCTGGCTCGGGAGAACAAAAGCCCGCGAACAGCAGGCCGCAAAGTGCCCCAAGCGAAATCGTCCGCTTCCAGTCCCCAATGCCGGCGCTTTCACCTTTCCCTTGGCCGTGAAGACGTTCTTGCTGGGTCATACGTGTTGCCTCCAAATCTTCCGGTGAATGTATCGCCTTTGTAGGTCCGTGGTGGTCGAAAAACAAGCGTGCAATCATGTGTTTCAAGGCGAGCCGCCTTGCCGGATTGCTCGCGCACCGGTCGTTTGCCACCCGGGTTCGATCGGTTGCAGAAACCGGTGTGGTTCTTGAGAAAGTTCTTTTCGCCCGGCTTCCGACCGTCACCGACGGACGGGGGAGGTTGTCAGGGGGAAAGAGAATTCGGGCCTGCAAAAACCTCAGGCATCGGGATCGTTCCCCCGGTGTTTTTGGTTGGACTGTTTTGATCCTATTTGCTGATTGCGAGACCGTCTCTCAGGTCATTGGGCCGGATCCTGCGACCTTCATGCCGTTTTCGTCTTCCTTTTCCTGGCTTCCTTGATCAGACGGATGCGCGTGGTCTTTCCATGGCGCTCGATCTCCACCCAGTAAAAATCCATGTCGAGCACGGTGGCCGACCAACGGGGTCCGCCCACGATGTTCAACGACGAAACAACCACGTCTTGCGGATGGTAGATGATCAGCACCCGGATCAGCAGGAGGGAGAACAAGGCAAATAGTGAGACGACCACGACCTTGGGCACGAAGTCCGCCCGGTGCCATTCCATGGCGATCACCAGACCGAAAAACGCAAGACACGCGCCGAACGTAGCGGCGACTTTGAGATAATCCTTCCATTGAATAGGGCGCATCGGAATCAGTTCTCCAAATGGACTCCGGGTTTTGTCGCACGGTCCCGGGGCGGGAACAAGTTCGAAGCGGCTGTCTTGTGCGGCCGGGTCATCGCCTTTGGGACTTTCCTGTGGGCAAGGATGCACAGTCGAGGCCCTGGTTGCACCTGTGTCCAACTTGCGAAACCGTCCGGTCTCCAATTTGATCCGGCTGGCCAAGGCTGGTATGTGCCGGCTTGTTCCGCGGCCGTCGCGACTCACCGACGGTAAGAACCCGGTTGGGCGATGGCGTGGAAAGGGAATTGACCTGCAAAAACCATTCGACACCCGTCAGACTGTCGCTATACTCCGCCGCCACTTTCAGAACAGGACGGTTTTATGCCTAGAAACATCGCGTTGTCCCACATTGAAGGCCTGGCTTCTTATGAGCCGGGCCGCCCCATCGAGGAAGTCGCACGGGAGTTGAAGCTGCGCCCGTCTTCGATCATCAAGCTCGCGTCGAACGAGAACGCCCTCGGCCCCTCGCCGAAGGCGGTCGCCGCGATGCGCCGCGCGCTGGCCACGGCGCACCTGTATCCGGACGGCGGCGGCTATTACTTGCGGCAGGGGTTGGCGAAACATCTCGGCGTCGGCATGAACAACCTCCTCCTCTGCGCCGGGTCCAACGAACTCATCGAGTTTCTCTTCCACGCGTTTGTCGGGCCGGGCGACGAGATCGTGTGCGGCGACCGCGCCTTTGTCATTTACAAGCTCTGCGCGGCGATGTTCCGGGGCCGTGCTGTGGAGGTGCCGTTCCGCAATCACACGCATGACCTCGATGCGATGCTCGCCGCGTGCAACGGTCGCACAAAGATCGTCTTCGTCGCCAACCCGAACAACCCGACCGGCACCCGTGTGGACAACGCCACGCTCTACCGGTTCCTCGACCGCGTGCCGAATCATACCATCATCGCGCTCGACGAGGCCTATCTTGAGTTCCTGGATGATCCGCCCGACACGATCCGCTACATCACGTCCAAGCGCGCCCCGAATATCATTGTGATGCGCACTTTCTCGAAGATCGT
>CAZAAF010000665.1:0-2342 GCA_964482575.1 uncultured Verrucomicrobiota bacterium
GAACTGCAAGGGCACGTTCTTCTTCACCAAGCACGTCGTGCCGTTGATGAAAGCGAAGCAGTACGGCCGGATTGTCAACTTCAGTTCCAAGTCCGGCAAGACCGGCTCGGCGATCATGAGCCCCTACTCCGCCGCCAAGGCCGCCATCATCGGCTTCACACAAGCGCTCGCCTACGAACTGGCCGACGCCGGCATCACGGTGAACTGCCTCTGCCCCGGCATCACCGACAACACCGGCGTCTGGACCAGCGTCAGCGCCGGCTACATCCAGAACCTCGGCAAAAGCCGGGAGGAGGTCGTCAAACAGTTCACGTCCAAGGTGCCGCTCAAGCGTCTGGCGAGCATTGACGACATCGTGGCCGTGACGCTCTTCATGGCCAGCCGTGGCGCCGACTACATGACCGGCCAAGCCATCAACGTCACCGGCGGCCGGGAAATGCATTGATCGTCGCCCGCCACGAGGGGCGGGCAATAAAAATGAAAACCTTCACTCCCCAACAGGTCGCCGCGGCGATTGACCACGCGGTGCTCAAACCGAACTTCACCGACGCCGACATCGAGAAACACGCGGCGATGTGCGTGACGCGCGGCGTGAAAAGCATGTGTGTCCGGCCGTGCGACGTGGCCCTCGCCGCGAAATGTCTCGCCGGCAGCCCGGTGCTGGTCTCCGTCGTCATCGGGTTCCCCCACGGCCATCACCGGCCCGAGGTGAAGGCGCTCGAAGCCGAACTGGCCATCCGGGACGGCGCGCGCGAACTCGACATGGTCATGAACATCGGCAAGTTTCTCGCCGGCGATTACGACTACGTCCGCCGCGATATTGCCGCGGTCGTCGCTGTCGCAAAGCCGAAGGGCGTGCTCGTGAAGGTCATCCAGGAGAGCGGCTATCTCACGCTCGACCAGGTCGCCAAAGCCTGCCTCCTCACCGAGGAAGCCGGCGCGGACTTCGTAAAGACCTCGACCGGCTTCGGTCCCGGCAGCGCAACGCCGGAAATCATCGCGGTCATGCTCAAGACCGTGGGCGGCCGGCTGGGCGTGAAACCGTCCGGCGGCATCCGCGACTGGAAAACCGCCGTCGGCTATCTCGCCCAAGGCGCCAACCGCCTCGGGGTTGGTTCCACGGAAGCCGTGCTGGATGGAGGAAACGCCAGTGGCACTTATTAAAGCCGTCGTTTATCACGGGCCGCTCGACGTGCGTTGCGAGTCGGTGGTGATGCCAGCGTGCGGTGCGGACGAAATCCGGGTGAAGGTGGACGCCTGCGCCGTCTGCGGCTCGGATTGGAAGGCCTACAAGTCCGGCAATCCGCGCATGAAGCCGCCGATCACCATCGGGCACGAGTTCACCGGCCTGATCGAGACCGTCGGCGCGGACGTGCGCGGCTTTGCGATCGGCGAGCGCGTCGTCCTGGCCACCAGCCTCTCCTGCGGCGAGTGTCTCTATTGCCGGCGTGGATGGCGCAACCTTTGCACCGACCTGCGGCCCATTGGTTTCTATTACAACGGCGGCATGGCGGAGTTTGTGACCCTCCCGGCGCGCGCATGGCAACAGGGCCATGTCGTCAAAGTCCCCGCGGGCGTGGAGCCGGTCCTTGCCGCGCTGGCCGAGCCCGTGAGCTGCTGCGTCAACGCCGCCGGGAACTGCGGCATCACCCGGGGCGATGTAGTGGCCGTGCTCGGCGCGGGACCGATGGGCATCCTCAATGCGTGTGTCGCGCGCGAGTTCGGCGCGGCCAGAATCATCCTCAGCGAAGTGAATCCGGCGCGGCTGAAACAGGCCGGGGCGTTCGGCTTCGACCGGCTCGTCAACCCGGGCAGCGAAGACCTTGCAGAGGTCATCAAGAACGAAACCAGCGGTTATGGTGCCGACGTGGTGATCGTCGCGGCGCCCGCCGCGCAACCACAGGAGCAGGCGCTGACCCTGGTGCGCAAACGCGGCACGATCTGCTTCTTCGCCTCACTGCCCGCAGGCAAGAGCATGCTCCACGTGGACAGCCGTCCGATTCACTATGGCGAGCTGCGCGTCATCGGTTCCAGCGATTCCACAGGCGACCATGTCCGCCGCGCGGTGGAGTTGATCACCGGAGGCAGCCTGCCCGCGAAGCGCGTCGCCAGCCATGTGCTGAAACTGGACGACATCCAGCGGGCCTTCGCGCTCATGGAAAGCGGCGAGGCGTTGAGGGTGGTTTTAATCCCATGAAACATCATCTGGTTGTTTTGACAGCCGTGCTCGCGTTTTCCATGCCACTGAACGCGACTCCATTGCCGCAGAGTGCGCGCGACTTCAAGACACAGTTGGCGGACAAAATTCTCCCCTACTGGTTCGATACGGCGCAGGACACGAC
>CAZAAF010000666.1:0-2330 GCA_964482575.1 uncultured Verrucomicrobiota bacterium
GAACGGCACGCCGTACATCGACCCCGAGCTGCAGGCCTGCACGCTGTGCAGCGATGTCCCCTGCTCCACCGCGTGCCCGTCCGGCGCGTTGACGCCCACGTCCGCCGATTTCGTCCGGATCGGTCTGGCGGAATGGCAGCAGGAACTCTGCCTGCGGACCATGGGCCAGGAATGCAACACCTGCCTGGAGAAATGCCCCGTCGGCGAGCGCGCCATCGGCGTTCATGCGGACATGTACATCGAAGTGAAGTCCGAGGGCTGCACCGGCTGCGGTCTCTGCCAGTTCCACTGCCCCGTCTATCCGAAAGCCATCGTCGTCAAGCCGCTCTGACGGCGCGGCGGGAACAGGCCGAAGCCTGAACGCCGACGCTCGCGCACGCCGGCCTCCCCAAGACAGGCTCGACAGTGTCTCGCCCCACCTTGGGTTTCCTCATGCACATGAGCTGTATTCATAGTTGAAGCCAAACTCCAGGCGACGGTTTCTGACCGCCGCCGCATCACTGGGAGAGGCGACGTCCACGTCGTCGGCTCCATGGGAACCACCGACGACTTGGAAGTCGCCGCTCCCAGTCCGCTCCCAAAAAACAGTGTAAATTTGACCGAAACACGGGGTTTTGAGGGGTGGGCGTCGCCCATCCGCAAGTGAAAAACCGGGTAGGGCCGGACCGCCCGGGCCGTCCGAACGGTTTGCGCGACGAGAACGTGAGACTATTTGAGATGGGCCGCGGCGCGCCCGCCGGCCGGAGGCGCCGGTGGTTTGGCTTACGACCCCTTGGGCGGCGGATGACCGCCATGATGGAGGTCCTTGCCGCGCATCCCGCCGTGCTGGCGGAGTTGATTGGAAATGACATCGCGGTTCGACTTGATGGCCACGTCGAGCGGCGTAATCCCCTTTTTGTCCTTCACGTTGACATCGGCCTGTTTCTCGACGAGCAGCCGGGCCATGTCCACCCGATGCAAATGAGCCGCCGCGTGGAGCGGCGTGCGGCCGTTGTTGTCCCGCGCGTTGATGTCGGCATGGTGCTCCAGCAGCAGTTCAGCGACGGCATGAGAACCGCCGTGGGCCGCCAGATGGAGCGGGGTCTGCCCGTCGTTGTCGCGGACATTCACGTCCGCCTTGTGGGCCAACAACAGTTCGACGGTGTCCTTGCGGTTGTAGAAGGCCGCCCAACCCAGCGGCGTCAATCCCTGCTCGTCCCTGGCATTCACCTGGTGCGGCTGGGCATCCAGCAACGCCCGCATCTTCACGGCATCGCCCGCCTTGGCGGCCTCATGGATTTCATCGGCCATCGCCGACACGCCGGGCAGCAGGGCCCAGGCACACATCGACCATAGGATCACGCGGAATTTCGCCATGCACTCTTGGCCGGGACTATATACATGGAACAGGCCCTGTCAAATAAGAGCGGATAAAAAATGAAAAAAAGTGAAATCAAGCAAGACTATTGCCCGAAGTTGCGGCTTCAACAGACCGCGTCTTCAAGACAGGTTCGACAGAGTCTCGCCCCACCTTGGGTTTCCCCCTGCACATGAGCTATAGCGGCGGTCACAGACCGCCGCCGGATTACTGGGAGAGGCGACTTCCACGTCGCCGGCTCCATGGGAATCACCGGCGACTTGGAAGTCGCCGCTCCCAGTCGGGAGTCGGCAGTCATCGACCGCCGCCACAGTTGGATGTCCTCTGGCAATGGGGATTGACTCAAGACCGCCCGGGCCGGCCGTCTGCAGGAAGGATCCTCCTCTTGTGATGAATGCCAGACCGGCTGGAAACCGGCGCTACGGCGTGCTGTACTTCACCCGGCGCACCCAGCCGGCGTCCAGCCCTGAACCCAACAACCCGTTCTTGCTGTATGTCCACGTCAGCCGATGCGTCCCTGCCGGCACTGTGTACGTCACCGTCTGCCAGCCCACCTCGCCCGAAATCGCGCCCGTCTGCTCCACACCATCGATCGCGAAGCCCAGGGTGTCCCCGCCCGCGTCCGATGACACCATCCACTCGAAGCTCACCGTCCCGGTGCCCGTTACCGTCGCCTCCATCCACGACACGTTCAAGTCCCCGATCTTCCCGCTCCAGACCGCCTCGGTGCCGTCCTCCGCCGTCGTCGCCGTCCAGCCCGCGTCGCCGCCCGTGCTCCACACCAGGTTTGTCGCGCCCAGCGCCGTGCCCAGCGCTGTCACCGTGTTCGTGGCGCCCGTGTCCGCCCCCGTCACCAGCAGGCTCGACGTGGACGCGCCGCCCGACCCGCCCGACCCGCCCGCGTCCACCAACCCGTTCGCCGTGTGCGTCAGGCTGTTCTTCATCTGCTGCAGGTCGATCACGTTGATCGTCC
>CAZAAF010000667.1:0-2327 GCA_964482575.1 uncultured Verrucomicrobiota bacterium
GCCTGATCGTCGGCGACAAGCTCTACTTCTACGTCAGCGGCCGGGCCGGGAAAAACCAGCCGGGTTGCGTGTCCTGCGACGCGGCCTCCAGCACCGGACTGGCGGTCTTGCGCCGCGATGGTTTCGCCTCCATGGACGCCGGCGATCCGGGGGCCATGCTGACAACACGGCCCGTGCAGTTCCGCAGCCGGTATCTTTTCGTCAACGCCAGCACGAAAGCGGGCGAACTGCGTGTGGAGGTGCTCGACCACGACGGCCAGCCGATTCCGCCGTTCACGCGCGACGCCTGTCTGCCGGTCCGTGCGGACAGCACCCTTCAAGCGGTCGTGTGGAAGGACGCTGCCGATCTGTCATCGCTGGCGGGCCGGCCGGTGCGTTTCCGGTTCCACCTGCGCAAGGGGTCTCTCTACGCCTTTTGGGTGAGCCCCGATGCGTCGGGCGCGAGCCACGGCTACGTGGCGGCGGGTGGTCCGGGGTTTACAGGCATGACCGACACCGTGGGCGCGGCGGGCTATCCGCGTTGACGGCAATGATGGAAACGGCCGCGCGGCGGCTTACAGGCGCATGCCGGAGCCGCGGCCGAGTTGCGACAGGAATTCCTTGTTGGACTTGGTCTTGGCCAGCGCGGTCACCAGGCCGGACATGGCCTGCTCGGGCGGCATGCCCACGATGCCGCGGCGCAGGAGGGCGATTTTCTCCAAATCCGCCGGCTTGATGAGCAACTCCTCGCGACGTGTGCCGCTCTGGCCGATGTCCATGGCGGGCCAGATGCGCTGCTCGGCGACCTTGCGGTTCAGGACCAGCTCCATGTTGCCGGTGCCCTTGAACTCCTGGAAGATGAACTCGTCCATGCGCGAGCCGGTCTCGATCAACGCGCTGGCGACGGTGGTGAGGCTGCCGCCCTCCTCCGCGTTGCGCGCGGCGCCGAAAATGCGCTTGGGAATTTCCAGCGCGCGGCTGTCGAGGCCGCCGGTCATGGTCCGCCCGCTGTTGCCCATGATGGCGTTGAACGCGCGGCCCATGCGGGTGATGGAGTCGAGCACAATGAACACATCCTGGCCCATCTCGACGCGGCGCTTGGCCATCTCGGCCGCCAGCCGGCTGGCGCGGACGTGGACCTCCAACGGCATGTCGTTGGAGGAGGCGATCACCTCACCCTTCACGGTACGGCGCCAGTCGGTGACTTCCTCGGGACGCTCATCGATGAGCACCACCATGAGGTAGGTCTTGGGATGGTTTTTGGTCACGGCGGCGGCCATCTGCTGAAGCAGGGTGGTCTTGCCGGAACGCGGCGGCGAGACGATGAGCGCGCGCTGGCCTTTGCCGATCGGCGCGAGTAGATCCACCACGCGCATCGGGATGATGTCGGGCGTGGTTTCAAAAACGTAGCGATCGTTGGGGTTGAGCGGGGTAAGTTTGTCGAAGGACTTCATGTCCGCCCACTTCTCGGGCGGCTCGCCGCCGATGGCGAGAATCTTGGCCAGCGGCGCGCCGCTGCGGCCACGGCTGCGGTCAGGCTGGCCCAGTTCCCCGCGGAGGTGAAGCCCTTCGCGCAACCGTTGTTGCCGGATCATGTCGGCGGGGACGAACGGGTCCATCGGCGTGGGCTGAAAGGCCTTGGCCGGATTCCGGAGAAACCCGTAACCCTTCTCGACAATTTCCAATATACCTTCGCAGATTTGTGGTTCGGATGACATGAGACACCTTCTACGGACCGGGCCAAATAATACGACCTACCCTTAAAAAATGGAGGTTGGCGTCACTTTGTCTAAGCGAATCCGCGTGTCCCCGCAACAAAAATTTCAACAAAATCAACCGGCGGCGCAAAAAGGCCGGTCAAGTCCCGGCGTGGAAACATGCTACTTCTGGGTCACAAGAAACTTCTGGAAACCCGGGGCCTCCTTCGACACACTCCGCCTCTCGTCAATCCAAACACGGAATCAACATGAAAACACTCCGCCTCTCCCTGATCGTCCTGTTCACCGCCCTGGCGCCACTCCTGGCGGCCCAGCCACCCGCGCCGAATTTCAAGCCGTCGCCCGCGGAAATCGAATTGAAGGATGGCGACTCGCTCGTCTTTCTCGGCGACAGCATCACCCACCAGTGCCTCTACACCCAATACGTCGAGGACTTCTTCTACACCCGCTATCCGGAGCGGCGGATTCATTTTCACAACAGCGGCGTCGGCGGCGACCGCGCGGCGGACGCGCTGGCCCGCTTCGACGACGACGTGGCGGCGTTCAAGCCGAAGGTCGTCACCCTCCTCCTGGGCATGAATGACGGCAGTTACACGAAGTTCGAGCCCCAGGTGTTCGACACCTACGAGA
>CAZAAF010000668.1:0-2319 GCA_964482575.1 uncultured Verrucomicrobiota bacterium
CGGCCTCGTGCCCGACATCGCCCCGGAGTACACCGTCTTTGGCGGCGGCTTCCGCGACTCGCCAGAATGGGGTAGAGTAGGCCGGAGCCGACGGAGTGAAAGGCATGGCCAATGACCGTCAGACTCCGACCCCTCATCAAACCGGACGGACGGATTTCCCGTATCCGGCTTTCCGAGTCGCTTCATCGCGAGGCATTCGGATGCGCTGTCTTGTGAGTTTTCCACGACACACACATCGGCAGTCGCCACAGACCATAGTGGTCGTGCAGCAACTCATTGGGATAATCGCCCCACAACGCCTTGGTGCAGTCGTGCTTGCGCCACAGCCAGCGGCGCAACCGGTCTCGCACCCAATGTTGTGTCTTGCTGAACACCCGCGTGCTTTGCCGGTAATGGAAATATCCAGTCCAGCCGCGCAGCAGTTTGTTCAGGTCATCTACCACCTCGGGTATGCGCCGATGCAGTGTCCAGTGGTTCCATTGGTCTCGCACCTTGTCTCGCAGTCGTTGTCGGCTTTTGGCGCTGGGTTCGATGTGCGTGTACCAGCGCCCGCTCTTGCGCGAACGTTGCCAGCGCACTCGAAAGCCCAGGAAGTTGAACCCATCCCGGCTGTGGACCAGGTGGGTCTTGTCTTCGTTGAGCTTGCGTCCCCTCGCTTGCAGCCACCGCCGCAACCGCCGCACCAAGTCGGTTCCCTGCCCAGGAGCGCACAGGATGACCAAGTCATCCGCGTAGCGCACCAGGACCGGTCGGCCTGGCTCTTGGGGGTCGTTGACGGCCCAATCCAACGCGTTGAGATAGAGGTTGGCCAGCAACGGCGAGATGACCCCGCCTTGCGGCACGCCTTGCCCATTGGGCAACATGCGCCGTTTGCCGCCGCCTTCTTCCTCCACTATCGGTGCGTCCAGCCATTGGCGAAGCAGGTGCAAGATGCTCCCATCGCTCAGGCGACGGGCCGCCAGCTTCATCAGGCGCTCGTGCGGGATCGTATCGAAATACTTCGACAAATCCGCGTCCACCACTTCCAATTTGCCTTGCCGCAAGGCTTGGATAATAGCATCAAGATCCTGGTGCGCTCGGCGTTGGGGCCGGAACCCAAACGAGTTCGGATGAAAATCCGCCTCGAAGAGGGGTGCCAGCACCAGCAGCGCGACCATTTGCACCACGCGGTCTTTGACCGTGGGTATGCCCAGCGGTCGTTGTCCACCGTTGGGTTTGGGAATGTAAACTCGTCGCACCGGGCTGGGCCGGTAGGTCTTCGTTTGCAACTCCCGCTGTATCTGCTCCAACCACGGTTGGCGAATCTCCGGCTTGGCCGTGATGGATTCGATGGTCTGCCCATCAACCCCAGCCGCGCCGCCGTTGCGCTCAACCAGATGGAGCGCATACTCCAACAGATCGAGTCGTGTCAGTTCACTATACAGGCTCCAGAACCGGTAGGCCGGTTCGGCCTTGGCCTTGCGATAGAGCGCGCGTTGGAGCTTCCGAAGCTTTTCCGGGGTTGTTATCTCTTGCGAGCCATCTCCCGCTCCTTGACTCCGCGGCCGCGCCTGCGAACAAGCAGCGTTCCTTTGCGCCGTCGCCTTGAGCCAGGCTCGCGTCTCCGGGGCCAGTGCCCACAGATCGAGCCAACTCACGTCGTCACTACTATGAACGCCTCCGACTTCCAATCCGACCCCCGCCGCCTCGCCGGGCGAACCGGCTTGAGCGTCAGGTTGAGTTTTGGGAATTTCCTCACTCATCGGCTTGGATCTCCCCGCTTATCTGATGTGTGCCTTCCCGACGTGCTGACCACGCTGACCCCGACGGAGTTGGCAGGACATGGCGATTGGCTTTCCTGCCAGCATCGGCCTTCGCGCAGCGCCCCAGGGGCTCGGCGTCTCCGTGCTTTTAACATAACGAGGCTCATTCGATGTGGTTCATGTTCATTTCGGCCCGTCGGTTCTATGCCAGGACTGCTCAATCCCCTCCAGCCTTGCGACTGGACAGGCACCTGGCCGTTCCGTCGTGAACCGCCTAATTCGACGGGTGGGACTCTCACCCACGAGCCGCACACCCTTCGCGGGCTGCTGCGGAGTGGCATGTTTATAGAAGCCACCACCACAAATGGTCTTCCAAGCTCCGTAGGAGCGGCATGGCAATTGGGCAACGTTCGCAAGCTCGATATGCCGCTCCTACGGAGCTTTACTTGCGCCACCGCCACGCTGGACGCCGAGGTGGCCGTCCGTTACCCGGAGTTCAGCAGCCTGGTGGACCTGTTGCGCGGCGCGGTGGGCAACAACACCCACGCCGGCAAGCAACTGACCAACATCCGCAAAC
>CAZAAF010000669.1:0-2316 GCA_964482575.1 uncultured Verrucomicrobiota bacterium
TCCTCCGGCGCCCATGGATCTGCTGGACGATCCATGCGACCACGACGAGATACGGCGGGTCGGTCAACAACACGCACCGATCCCAGCGCAACCACGGAACCCTCACGCCCGCCCACAACAGGAACAACAACCAGTTGAAAAGCCGGAACCGCTCCGGGAACATCGGCGCGTGCAACACCTGAGCCCCCGAATGAATTGGGGACGACTTCCCCAAATCCACATAATTGCTGTGCGACGTCAGCACCACAACCTCGTGTCCGGCCGCCAGCAACCGGTCCGCCACATCCCGCATCATGCGTGCCGTCGGGACCTGAACCGAGTGGAAGTGACGGTTGACCAGTAAAATCCGCACGCGCCCAGCCTTGGTTATGCGTCTCAGCGCAACTGCCGGTTTTTGAGGACCCTGGCAGGACATCCGCCCACGACCTGCCACGGTTCGACATCCTTGAAAACGCTGGATCGCGCCCCCACAACAGCCCCTTCTCCGATGTGAACGCCCGGCCCTATGAAAACATCCGCGGCAATCCAGCTCTTTTCCCCGATGCGAATCGGCGCCACAACCAGCGGAAAACCGGTTTTCTCATAATCATGGGTCGCGGTGCACAGGAAAGAGTATTGGCTGACGACGGTGTGGCCGCCAATCTCCACCCATCCCACGCAATAGCAGTCCACGAAATCCGCCAGGATGCTGAACTCTCCTATGCGCAGGTTCCAAGGCGCGTAAATTCGTGCGGAAGGATACACGCGCACGCCGCGGCCGATTTTCGCCCCGAACGCACGCAGCAGCGCCACACGCCAGCCGTGCATGGGGCGCGGGCTGGGCCGAAACAGCAGCACCCAGACAACTCCCCACAGAGCACGTCCCGCGCGATTCCAAAACGACAACTCGCTTTTGAATCCGGTCAGATCCATGTCACCCGCCGATCCGCTGGCAAAACCACATCCATGTCGCCCCATCCGTTGTGCCCCGCGTTCTCCCCATGAGAATCATGCAAACCGGACGCACGCCGGGGCCGGCCCTTGTCCAAGCATCCAGCAATAAACCTGGAGCAGTTGCCTGACAGTCTGCTGCGCGTGAAACTGACTTGCAAGCTTCGCCGCGTGCCCGCCCATGAGCCCCCGGCGGTCCGACGGTATCTCAAGGGCTTCGCGAAGCGCCGTGACCAAAGCCTCCGGCGTGGGATCCACCCACCACCCTGCGTTTTCGGCAGGGAGCTGCTTCCAAGGAGTGCCTGTGGTTGTCACCACCGGTAATCCCGACAGCATGGCTTCCACAATCGAGTTCCCGAAATTCTCAAAATCGCTCGGCATCACAAAGAGGTGGGCCGCAGCATAGGCCCCCCATTTGGCGCGATCGTCCAGTTCGCCCGAAAAGACCACACTGTTGCCACACCCCCGCTGGCTGGCAAGCTGTTCGAACTCGCGCCTGAAATTCCGTTCATCCGGACCGGCCAGCACAAGAGTCCAGCCTGCGTAAAAGGCGCGCAACTCTGCCCACGCCTGAATAAGACGGGGCACCCCTTTGACTGGATGCAGGCGCCCCATGTACAAGAGAATATTCTTCCCGGAATCCAAACCGAAGACGCGGCGGAACTCCTCCGCGGACATCCGGCTATCCGAGGAAGGCGGCAGAATCGGATTGGGAATGATCGCCACCGGATTCTGGAGGCCGAAACGACGCAGATCCCGGAACTCCTCCTCCGATTTGGCGTGCAAACAAGCCGCTTCCCTCAAAACCCGGGTCTGGAACCAGATTCTCACGGGGAGCTTCTTCCACCAATGATGCTGCAACGCCCCGGCGGCGAGCATGCCACAAGGCGCCAGCAAATGCGGAAGCTGGTGCCGGCGCGCCAGGGTCCCGGCCAGCCGGTGGATGTCCGTCCAAAGACCGTGCGAGTGAATAACTGTGTCTTGAGTCAGACGCACAGTCTGCCAGAATGCGCGACATCGGCGAAAGGCGCCGCCGCCGGATGACTGGCATGGCACAACTTTGACGCGCGGTTCCATTCGTATTCGTTCGCCATCCGTGTCACGAGACACGTGAAACAACTCCACATCACAACCGGCCTCCACCAGCCCAGCCGTATACGCAGCGACACCGAAAACGGGCCCTCCATACTTCCGTCCCAAAAAGGGCATAAAGTGAGCCACCTTCATGGGCACATCCCCAGGCCGTGCTCAACGCTGCCCCTCATCTGCCTCCAAGCGCGGTCGGTGTCCCATGCGCCCCCCCCTTCGTGTCCTTGTCCGGATCCTGTGGGGGGCGAGACTCCTCCGGCTCCCCTCGTTTCGACTTCAAAAGAACCGTGAAAAGGG
>CAZAAF010000670.1:0-2292 GCA_964482575.1 uncultured Verrucomicrobiota bacterium
GCTGGCACCGTACATGAGCATCCTCCGGACCTATCTGGAGGCCGACAAGCCCCGGAAATTCGCCGTCCTGCACGGCGCTTATCACTCGTGGGACCTGGGCTATCGGCAGGAGCTGTTCACACTGCAACGGTTCTGTCGGAATTTCACCTACCTGCCCATCATCAACGACCCGCAGGGCGAACTGGTCCCGTGGAAAGGTCCCTCCGGGATTGTCCAGGACCTGTGGAAGGGCGGCGCGATCAAGGCAGCGTGGGGTTTTCAACCCACTCCGGAGAACACGGACGTTTTTCTGTGCGGTAATCCGGCCATGATTGAATCCGTCACCGCACTTCTCAAGGGCGAAGGTTTTGCCGAGCACAGTCCCGTCAAACGCGGCCAGATCCGCGCGGAAAAATTCTGACGGGGGAAAGAACCGTCATGATGTCCAGAAACGTTGTGAGAGTCTGTTTCTCGATGGTGTGTCTTGCCGGCCTGTGGCTGGCCGCCGCCGCCTTCGCCGCGGATGCCGCTCGCAAGCCGAACGTCGTCTATGTCTTTGCCGACCAGTGGCGCGCGCAGGCGATGGGATTCGCCGGCGACCCGAACGTCCGCACGCCGACCCTCGACAAGCTCGCCGCGTGCAGCACCCGCTTCGGCATGGCGGTTTCCACCTGTCCCGTCTGCTCGCCGTACCGCGGCAGTTTGCTGACCGGGCAGTATCCGCTGACGCACGGTGTTTTCCTCAATGACGTCTGTCTCAACGACAACGCGGTTTCGCTGGCGCAGGCATTCCGCAGCGCGGGCTACCGGACCAGCTACATTGGCAAATGGCACGTGGACGGCCACGGGCGGTCCAGTTACATCCCGCGCGAGCGCCGGCACGGGTTCGAGTTCTGGAAGGTGCTGGAATGCACGCACGACTACAACCGTTCGTTCTACTATGCCGACGAGGACGCGAAGCTGCAGTGGGAGGGCTACGATGCCGCCGCGCAGATGCACGAGGCGCAGCGTTATATCCGTGAACAGGCGGGAAAGGGACCGTTCCTGCTGGTCCTCTCGTGGGGGCCGCCGCACGATCCCTACCTGACCGCGCCGCCGCGATTCGCCGACCTGTACAAGCCGGAACAACTCAAACTCCGTCCCAATGTCGAGGACGATACCGAGGCCGTGCGAAAGAAAATCGCCGGTTATTATGCGCATTGCTCGGCGCTCGACGATTGCCTGGGCCAGCTTTGGGCCACGCTGCGCGAGACCGGCATCGAGCGCGACACCATTTTCGTCTTCACCTCCGACCACGGCGACATGCTCGGCTCGCACGGCCGGTTCAACAAACAGGTGCCCTACGACGAGTCCATCCGCGTGCCGTTTCTCGTGCACTGGCCGGACCTGGGCGACAAGGAGCGCGTCATCACCCCGCCCTTCGCGTCGCCGGACATCATGCCGACACTGCTCGGCCTCTGCGGCGTGGAGATTCCCAGGACGGTTGAGGGACTCGACTTCTCCAAACATTTGCGCGGCGGGCCGGCGCCCGGCGACGGCGCGGCGCTCATCGCCTGCTATGCGCCGTTCGGCCAGTGGACGCGCAAGGTGGGCGGCCGCGAATATCGTGGCGTGCGCACGGAGCGTTACACCTACGTCCGCTCACTTGACGGCCCGTGGTTGTTGTTCGACAACCGAAGCGACCCCTGCCAGATGAAGAACCTTTGCGGGGATCCCCAGTCGGCCGCGGTGCAGAAGGAACTCGACGCGTTGTTGCAGAAGAAGCTGCGCGACACCCACGACGATTTTCAGCCTGCCGCGACCTATATTGAGAAGTGGCACTATGTCACTGACGCTGGCGGCACGGTGCGGTACAAGCCGTAAACAGAGCTTCGTGGTGTTGCGTGGGATGGGATCGCCATTCCACGCTTATTGCGAACGCAGACAGAACGACTTCACACTACCCGGCTCAGCTTCTGTCGATGGCGATGTCATTACGCCCGACGCCGGCGGGCGGCGGTGGTCAGGAGGGCGAGACCGAGGCCGGTCAGGGCGAGGGAGGAGGGTTCGGGAAGAAGCACGCTGTCGATCCAGTCCGCACGCGCGGAGACATCAATCGCGTAGAAACTGGTGGGAATGTCGTAGGGCTGGTCGGGGACGTAAACCCAGTTGGTGCCGCTCGGGTAGTAGAGGCCGCCGGCGTCATAGAGGGAGGCGTTGAAGCCGGAGCCGGAGTTGGTTGTGTTAAACGGGCTGTCCACGGAGAAGTTGACGCCCGCGAGCACCCAGGTGGAACCGGCCTGGATGAAGACGCCGCCGCCGGAATCGCCGGTG
>CAZAAF010000671.1:0-2273 GCA_964482575.1 uncultured Verrucomicrobiota bacterium
CTGTACATCGCCACCCAGAGCCACCTGTATGCCGTGACCAAGTCCCATTAGTCCCCAAAACGAACCCGCCATGTATCATCCGGGTTGCAGCCGGCGCTCTTGCCGCTGCGGAGCCTCCTTTTGCCGTGAAAATGGCAAAACATTACCACCTGCGCTTGACAGCACCCCCGCTCACCCTAGAATGAACGCGATTTCCCGAAAGGACAACTTATGACTAAAATTGCATCAATTATTGCGAGAGAGATCATTGACTCCCGTGGCAACCCCACGGTCGAAGCCGACGTGATTCTGGAATGCGGCACGCTGGGGCGCGCGGCGGTCCCGAGCGGCGCCTCAACCGGTGAGAACGAGGCGCTCGAATTGCGCGACGGCGACAAGAAGCGGTACGCCGGCAAGGGCGTGCTCAAGGCCGTTGCCAACATTCAGGACAAGATTGCGCCGGCGCTCAAGGGCCGCTGCGTGGCCGACCAGGTCGGTCTCGACAAGGCCATGCTCGCGCTCGACGGCACCGAGACGAAAGCCAAGCTTGGCGCTAATGCGATCCTCGCCGTCTCCATGGCCGCCGCCAAGGCTGCGGCCCTCGTGAAGGGCCAGCCGCTGTACCGTTATCTTGGCGGCACCAACGCCCATGTGTTGCCCGTGCCGATGATGAACATCCTCAACGGTGGCGCGCACTCCGACGCCCCGGTGGACGTACAGGAGTTCATGATCATGCCCGCCGGCGCACCAACGTTCCGCGAGGCGCTGCGCATGGGCGCCGAGACATTCCACGCGCTCAAGGGCGTGCTGAAGAAGGCCGGCCTCTCCACCGCCGTCGGTGACGAGGGTGGTTTCGCGCCCGCCCTGAAGAACAACGAGCACGCGCTGGAGGTCATCGCCGAGGCCGTCAAGGCCGCGGGTTACAAGTTCGGCAAGGACATTTACATTGCGCTCGATCCAGCTTCGAGCGAGTTCTACGATGGCGCCAAGAAGCGCTACTTTTTCAAGAAGTCCGACAAGAGCGAGCGGACCAGCGCGGAGATGGTGGATTTCTGGACCAAGTGGTGCGAGAAGTGGCCGATCGTTTCCATCGAGGACGGTCTGGCGGAAAACGACTGGGAAGGCTGGGCACTGCTGACCAAGAAGCTGGGCGACAAGGTCCAACTCGTCGGTGATGACCTGTTCGTCACCAACGTCAAGTTCCTCAAGCGCGGCATCAATGAGAATGTCGCCAACTCGATTCTCGTAAAGGTGAACCAGATTGGATCGCTGACCGAGACCTTCGACGCCGTGGAGATGGCCAAAGAGGCGCGTTATACCGCCGTCATCAGCCATCGCAGCGGCGAAACCGAGGATGCGACGATTGCCGACATTGCCGTCGCGACCAATGCGGGACAAATCAAGACCGGTAGCATGTGTCGCACCGACCGTGTGGCGAAGTACAACCAGTTGCTGCGTATTGAGCAGGAACTGGGCGCCAACGCGGTCTTCGGCGGCAAGCTCCGGCTTCGCTAACGATGACTCAGCCGGCGCATTCATCCACCAAAGCGGCGATCTGGCTGGCGGCGTTCATTCTGGCGCTGGCAGCCTTCCTGGTAACGTATGTGCCCAAATTGCGGGAGGCGCAGAGCCTTCGTGTCGAGAAGTACAAGACCGACGAGCAATTGCGCGAACTGGAGGCGGAAAACAACCGTCTCCTCGTCCGCCGTCAGGCGCTGACCAATGACCCGCGCGAGGTGGAACGTGTTGCGCGCGAGCGGTTGAATCTGGCCAAGCCCGGGGAGACCATATTCCGGTTTCCGCAGGAAAATTCGACATCGCCTGTCAGAAACCCTTGACCGGAAGGCGGTAGATGGCTAGAGTGCCCGCGCTTTATGGATCGCGGGGTAGAGCAGCCTGGTAGCTCGTCAGGCTCATAACCTGAAGGTCACTGGTTCAAATCCAGTCCCCGCAACCAATTTAAGGCCCCGGACAAGCGTCCGGGGCCTTATTTTTGTGGGCGATTTCGAACTTTTTAGGTTTTTCGTCATTTTGAGTGAAACAAGGTGAACATCCTGAAAAACCGCAAACAAAAAAACACACATCCACCCACAAACTTCTACCCATCCCTGCCCTCTCTCAAACACTGGCAACCATTATTACTGCACAGGAACCTTGCTGGTGCCTATGGTTGGGAAGACTTTTGGTCCGAGCCCTCGTTTCCAGACCCATTGCCTATCCGTGTATGCCAACACCGTGCTATTCCTCAACCACCCGCCGCACCCAGCCCGCATCCTGACCGGAACTGATACTGC
>CAZAAF010000672.1:0-2261 GCA_964482575.1 uncultured Verrucomicrobiota bacterium
CTTTTCCAGATCCTCCGCCCCCTGAACCTGGAGGTTCAACTGTCCGGTCACGTCAATCCCCCATTCTGGATGCCGCTGGATGAGAGTCACCAACCCCTGATTTTCCGACTCGCTGCCCACCAGGACCGCCGCCCGTTGATACCGGCGCATGGAACCCGACAAGACGGTCAACGACTGCCACGCCATGTCAAATATCCAAAGCGCAACCGCTGACAGCGCGCCAAAGAGGAACACCGTGCCGATGTTCACATACCGCACTTCCAAAACCCGCAGGCCGGCGAAGACGATCAAGATACAGACCCCCATGGCGCGCACCGCATCCCAAAACACACGAACCGCCGTCCGTCCAATCGTCCGCCGGTAGAAACCGTGTGCCTTCAAGGCATAATGCCCAATGATAATAACGGCACACGCCAGCAACAACTGTTCGCGAAACATCACGGTTCGCCGCAAATCAAATTCCTCCCCCAAGAGCCGCCGGATGGTATGCGCCAGATAAAGACACACCACCATGATCCCCAGATCAATGATCTGATGAAACTGACCTTCGATCTTGCGGGAATTTCTCAACATAACTCAAAGAGTGCGTGCCGGACTCTGCCGGCGTAGTTGCGGAAACAACTGCACAATAAACCCGCGCACCATCGCACGCGTTCGATCCTCATTCGTGGCGGCGTCCGCGGCTCCGTCATCTCGCCGCACCATCGCCGACACCGTGATATACGCCCAGCGATGATTGACGCTGTGCATTATGCGATCATAACCGTTCCAAGCGATCCGCTGCAGGTGCGACGAGGTCACACGATCTTTACCCACGAACCAGTAATAATTCAACCGTTCAACACTCTCCGTCAGGGTCTGACCCCGCGCCCGGCGAACGATCTTCAAAGTCCGCACCGGCAACGAGGTCACACCGTGCGCATTTACAGGCAGGTCCTCATATCGTCCATCCAGCACTTCCCATCCCTGCGCGGGCAAACAGGTCTCCGGCCTGTGAATACTCCGACCATCCTTGCCGGCCATAATGATGGAACAATACACCTCATTCCCCGTGGCGTCCCGGTAAAACTTCCGTTCGAATTCCGTATCGCCCGGCAATCCACGGCGCTCGACCTCCGATACAGGCGCCGGCCACCCCACCCATCCGACCACGGTGTCCGGCAACTGCATGACGATCCCCGCCTCGCTGACGTTACCGACCTTGCCTCCGACCACCGTGATGAGCCAGGCGCCGAGCAACAACGCAATCAACACCGCATAAGGACGCCACGCACCAGCCATGTTCAACGTTCCACCTCCTGCGCGCCAAACCAGCGCGCCTTCAGACGACGCCAATCCACGTCCAGTAGCCGATCCACCACCAGCATGGCCACAATGGCTGGAATGAACACCAAGTACGTCGAATACTTATCAAACGAACCAATGGCCGACTGGCCCATCAGGTGGCCCACGATGGCTGAAGATGTGACGCGCACCAGATTGCCGAACATGGCCAACGGAACGGCAGCGCCAACCAAAACCCATCGTTGCCACAGCCGCTGCCGCGTCACGTACCCATACACCATCGCCAGAGTGAGCAACGCGATCAGGGAGTTGATTCCGCTGCACGCGTCGGCCACTTCCAGTTGGAACCGGCCGTGCGGCACCGAGAATATCTGTGCGCCGCTACGCTCAACATGAACTCCTCCCATGTTGAGCACGACCGTCGAACTGGCGGACACGAATTGTTTCAACGGATTCGTGAGATCGGCCACGAAATTCAGTGGAACGGCCGTCAAGAGAAACCCCACAGGAAACAGCAGCCACCGGGCGACATCCCACCCCCACAAATAGAGCGGCGTCGCCCATAACAGCAGGATCAAGGACCCCATCGTGACCCGCCAGAAGGATGCTTTGTGGCCCGCCCAGTACAGCACCAGCGCCAAAGCGACCAGCCACACAGCCCATCCCGCCGACCGTGGTGTCGCACCCAGCAACTCGCGCCGCCGCCACCACAGCAACCCAACGGAGATGACGGGAATCAGTGGTGCATGGGAGTACATGAAATCCGGCCCATTCAAATACACGACATATTCCGACCACCAACTGTCATTGTGGAAATAGAGAAACCAGACCAACCCCGATGCTAACGCCACAAGCACTGCACTCCACTGGGTTTGCCGATTACGCCAATCAAACTGCTTCGAGGTTGTGCTCTGGTCATCCATTTGCTGTTGGCATCCTAACATGGTTGCGTCGTCCAAGCAACGCGCAGGGAATGG
>CAZAAF010000673.1:0-579 GCA_964482575.1 uncultured Verrucomicrobiota bacterium
CGTTGATCACTTTGGCATACTCCTCACCGTAAAGCGGCTGTCCCTCCACACGCAGGTTCGGCGACGAGGCCACCACGCCCGACCAGCCATTCCCCCACACGCGCACCGCCACGCCCCGCGCCGCCAAAAAAGCCATGCTCTCGAACCGTTCCCGTTCGAACGATCCGACAAAAGTCACCTCCGAGCGGTACTGCCGCCAGTCCTCCTCCGACAGGACCACCGGCCGATGTGTGGACGGATCATACGACTTCGCCATGAACACCACGCTCCGGGCGCCTCGCTGAATGAACTCATCAATGTTGGGCGTCTTGGTCGTCACATGCACGTCGTAATGCGGAAAGCACTGCCGCCAGTAAACCGACTGATTGAGCGGATTCATCATGTCGTCGGCACTGAAGGAGACGATCAACACTCCGGGCCTCTGAGCCTTGATCCGCCGAAGCGTGGACAGCCGAACCGTCAACCCCTTTTCAATCCACACGACATCGGGCTCAAAGGATGTCACCGCGTTCACCAGACGTGCGTTTTCCCGGCTCGATTCGCAGGGGATCCGCAACCGGTGGCGCAATCGCCGATAGA
>CAZAAF010000673.1:589-2260 GCA_964482575.1 uncultured Verrucomicrobiota bacterium
GCCCTGGAACCCTCCCTCCCGGGGAAGAAACTGAACCTCGTGACCCGATTGCTTGAAGGCCCGGACACGTTGCACGGAGGTGCTGCCGTGAAAGCCGTCCCCTAGAAAGAGGATGCGATAAGTGTTTTCAGGCGCCATGCGTCAGGTCCCTGAACCCTGTCGTTCCGGCTCGGGAGACTGTCCCGGGCGTCTGGCCGCGATCAATCCCACGGTTCCGAACCTGGCATAGCGGGTCAACGGGTGGAGCAGCGGACGCCGATCCAACGGTTCGGCCTCCAAATAACGCACCAGACGGGCATCCTGAAACCCGCTGGCGGCAAGGGCGCTGACCGCTTCTTGCGAGGTCCACACATTGTACTGCCACTGTTGATGAGGCAACGGCGTGCACGCGTGCAGTTTGGTATAAAGGTACAGAAGACTGCGGCGATTGGCGAACGTGATCAACAATGTCCCCCCGGGACGCAACAGGTGAAACAACTGCCGGAGCATCTCAGCCGGTTTGGGAACATACTCGATGACGCTCGAACAAATAACGGCTGCGTACTGTCCGCCCAAACGCGCAGGATCCGAAAGCTGCTCAAAACGCAACTGGAGACCGGCGCACGGAAGCCTATTGGCTTCCTGGACCATTGCCAGAGCAGGGTCGACCCCCATCACGCGGTAGCCGGCTTTGGCCATCAGCCACGCCAGCCGGCCCGGGCCGCAACCATAATCCAGGACTTCGGATCCGACCGGACAGGCGTTGGTCAGCTCTTTCAGGAACACCTGGCCACGATAATAACGGTGATTCGCGATGTGCCGGTCAATTCGCGTTGCGAACGTGGTCGCACTCGTTTCAAAAAGAGTGAAAGGTCCTGTTTTTCTTTCGCACGGCTGGGTCACGGGAACCGCCGGGCCTTTGGGATCGCCCCTGCAGAAGGAGACAAGGCTCTCCCGCAAGGTCCCAAACTGCTCCTCGTAGTTATACTGCCGGAGATGAGCCTCGCGCGCCGCCCGTCCCATGACCGCACGCTGTTCGGGATTCTGAAGCAGGCTGGATACCGCCTGCCCAAGGGCCTGGTAATCATCCGGAGCAACACAGAAGCCAGCCTGGTTCTTCTCCACAATCTCCCGCAGTCCCTTGCCGTTGTCCGCCACTTGCGGCACCCCCACTGCCATGGCCTCGAACCGCTTGTTGGAAGCACCGGCGCTTAACGCCATGTTTGTGATGTGGTGTTCAAACAGCGTCAGGTAGACGTCCGCGGACGCGCGAAACGACCAGATATCGTCCGGCGGGACCGGTCCCACAAAGTGAATTCGTTCCCGCGTTTGCGCGTCCACCGAGGCGCTCACCGACTCGCGAAAAGAGGGATTGATGGGGCCAACCAAAACCAGGTGGACATCAACCGGCCAATACCGCATGCTGCGCACGGCCGTCATCAAACCGTGGTTGGGACCCACCACCCCATTGTAAAAAACAACGGGGCCCTGAAACACCACCCCAAGACTCTGTAAATGCGCCCGCAACCGTGGCGGCGGCACTTTCTCCAACCGCCGCGGGCAGTTCATCACGATCCGCATCTCCGATTGGCAGTCGGTCTGGCCCTCGTAACAACGAGCCCGCTCTGTGTCCGGGAAAACAGTCACGGCCGGATACGAGGCGTGTTTCCTTGCTTGAAGGATATCGAACTG
>CAZAAF010000674.1:0-2257 GCA_964482575.1 uncultured Verrucomicrobiota bacterium
GGGATTGATTTTCGCGTTCAGCGGCGCGGCGTGGGTTTTTGTGACGCCGGGGAACTGGATCGCCGGCTACGTCTCCGTGATTTTGGCGACTGCGGCGTGGCCGGGTTTGGACCTGGCCAACTTCAGCCTGCTGCTGGCGTTGAGCGGATCGCGCGGCCGCCGACGGCAAAGCAGCGCCTGCGTGGCGGTCAACAACTTCGTCGTCGGACTCTCGGGCACATTCAGCGGGCTGGTGGGGGGCATCATTGCGCACGTCCTGCGCGACTGGCATGCCACCGTGTTCGGCTGGCCGCTGACGCATCACGGCGTCCTGTTCTTGCTGACATTCGTCATGCGGCTGGTGGCGGTGGCGTGGGCGATGCGGCTTGAAGAACCCCGCGCCCACGGGCCCCGCGTGGCCTTGCGGTACCTGAGCGCCGACGTGTATTCCAACATCCAGCAGGTGGTTTTCGCCCCGGCGCGCCTGCTCTGGCATGTGGGCCGGTGGACGCTGCGGATTACACGCGATCGGTGAGCCTGGGACGTATCAGCGCCGCTG
The DNA here is from genome assembly GCA_964482575.1 of uncultured Verrucomicrobiota bacterium. Classification (GTDB taxonomy): domain Bacteria; phylum Verrucomicrobiota; class Verrucomicrobiia; order CAIQCK01; family CAIQCK01; genus CAIQCK01. Next base: position 539 of record CAZAAF010000674.1, read on the forward strand.
GCGGAGTTCCGCGCGGCGCGTCTTGCCGCTGATGGTTTTGGGCAATGACGCAACGAACTCCACCTCGCGTGGATACTTGTAAGGCGCGGTCACTCGCTTGCAGTGGTCCTGCAATTCCGCCCGGAGTTCATCGCTGGGCGCGAAGTTCTTGCGCAGGACGACGAAGGCCTTGACGATCTGGCCGCGCACGTTGTCCGGCGCGCCCACGACGCCCGCTTCCAGCACCGCCGGATGTTCAATCAACGCGCTCTCAACCTCGAACGGCCCGATGCGATAGCCGGAACTCTTGATGACATCATCCGCCCGGCCCACAAACCGGAAGTAACCGTCGGCACTGCGGACGACGCGGTCATGAGTGAGATACCAGTCGCCGCGAAACCGTTCGGCGTTTTCCTTGGGATTTTGCCAGTATTCGACGAACAAACCGACCGGTCGGTGGGGGGCGACGCGGACGGCCAGTTCGCCTTCTTCGCCGTCCGGGACTTCGCGCAGATGCGCGTCCAGCACGGCCAGTTCGAAACCCGGCGTGGCGCAACCCATCCAGCCCGGGCGCACCTCACGGCCGAGCGACCGGAAGTTGCCCACCAGCACGACCGATTCCGTCTGTCCGTAGCCCTCATGGAGGGTCAGGCCCGTGGCCGCTTTCCAGGCGTTCACGACTTCGGCGTTCAAGGGTTCGCCGGCGCTGACACAATGTCGCAAATGCGGGAACCGCCACGCCGACAGGTTCTCGCGCACGATCATTCGCAACGCCGTCGGCGGCGCGCACCAGGTCGTGATTGGATATTGCGAGAGGGTTTGCAGTGCACAGACCGGTCCGAACTTCCCGCCCGTGCCCACAGTGAAAATACACGCACCCATTTGCCACGGTCCAAAGAAACTCGACCACGCCGCCTTGGCCCACCCGGTGTCCGAGATGGTCCATAAGACATCGCCGGGTTTCAGGTCGAGCCACAATTCGCCCGTTACCCGGTGGCCGAGACCGTAGCTGGCATGCGTGTGTACCACCATCTTGGGCTGGCCGGTCGTGCCGCTGGTGAAATAGATGATGCCTGGTTCATGACTGCGCGTTGGAGGCGGGTCGAAGGACGGATCGCCCTCACGCAATCCGGCGTCAAAGTCTCTCCAGCCCGCCAGCGTGGTTCCAGCGCCCGCCATGCTCACAAGGATTTGAATGCCATGAAAACCCTCCACCTTGACCGCGCCGTCACTGTTGGTGATGATGCCGTGCGCCTTGGAGGATTCCGCCCGAAAGTGGATGTCTTTGGCGGTCAGCAACGTGGTGCCGGGAATGGGCACTGCCCCGAGCCGGATCAGCCCCAGCATCGCGATCCACCACTGCGGCACGCGCGGGAGAATGACAAGCACCCGGTCACCGCGCCGGATGCCTTGCCGCGCGAAAAAGGAGGCCGCCCGACGGGAATCCTCGGCCATCTGGCGGAAGGAAAACTTTTGTTCATCGCCGCCGGGATGGTCCACAATCCACAAAGCCGGTGACTCCGGGCGCTCCGACGCCCAGCGATCCATCACATCGCGAACGAAATTAAAACAATCCGGCAGTTCGGACATTCGGTAAGTTTACCAAAACCGGAGCAAAACCAAATCCGAAAATGATCGCCGGCGTCCGTGGGGGGGGGGGGGGGGAAAACATGTTTATTTGGGGGCCCCAAGGTTGTGGTCCGGGGCCCCCTCGCCCGGTGCAAACCCGGTTGGGGGTCT
>CAZAAF010000675.1:0-2253 GCA_964482575.1 uncultured Verrucomicrobiota bacterium
CGGGAGCGGACCATCGAGCTTCCCCAGCCGACGGCCGAACAGATCGCCTGGGCCAGGGAGCAGTTGACCCGGCCGGCGCCCAAGCCCGACCAGGTGGACCTGCCGTACAGTTACGCCCGGCGCGTCATGAACATGGCCAAGCGCGAGGCGAAGGCGAACGTGCCTCTGCAAGTGCTGCGGATCGGCCCTGCGTGCATCGGCACGATGCCCGGCGAGCCGTTCTGTGAGATTGGTCTGGAGTTCCGCCAGCGGAGCGGGATGCAGCCGGCGGTTCTTGTCGAATGGGCCCACGGCGGTTTCGGCTACATCCCGACCGCCAGACATTTCGCCTGGGGCGGCTACGAGACGTGGCTGGGCTCCTGCGCCTTCGAGCCGCACGCCTCCGAGAAGTTGCTCGACACACTGATGGAAATGGTGGCCGAAGTTCGCGACACGAAGTGACCCGCGTGGGATTCGGTGTCTGGCCTTTCCCATGCGCGGGACGCGGCGGTTCGTGGACTAGGATGCAGATGTCTCGTCACGAAACTTGGGCCAACGATTGTAGCCGATGCGTGGATCGTTTGCGTGATAATGTCGAATCAACCGGACCTCCTCGGCTGAAACCTCGGCGTCAGTGGCACTCTCTGACTCCCAGAGGATCTCTTTCCGAATGGTGAAATCACGTCGCTGCTCTCGCGAAAAATCAGATGCAATAACAGCATCGCTCGCACTGCCGAAGTAATTGATGCTATCGGTAAGGTCCTGCCCAATGTAGATCTTGCCGTTTGGATATATGATTTTGTAGATGACTTTCACGGGGGTGAAAGATGGTGTGTAACCCAGATGCTGGGGGAGTGTTCCAAGGAACGTGAGAGAGAACAAACGTGTGCCGTTGCCCGCTTCACCGGCTCAATGCGCGCCGCCGGACATGTTCAGGGCGATGACGCCGCCGACAATGGCCAGCAACCCGCAGGTCTTCAGGACCGTGACGGGCTCGCGGAACCAAAAAAACCCGATGGCGGCGATCAGGGCGGTGCCCACGCCGCTCCAGATGGCATAGGCCACGCTGACATCGAGCTTCTTGATGGCCAGCGTCAGGAGACCGAAGCAGATGGCATAGGAAACGATCATCAGGATCGTCGGCACGGTCTTGGTGAAACCCTCCGCCAGTTTCATGAAAGTCGTGCCCGCCACCTCAAACACAATCGCCAGTATCAGGAATATCCAATGCATAGGGCTCGATGCCTCCTTCCATTATGGGTTGACGGCGCCGTTTGTCGCACACCGCGACGGCGGGAACAAGACGGAACACGGGTCCGGCGGTTGGTTGGGGCCTTACTCTTTTGCCGTGCCCGCGGGGTTGGTGGGGGGTGGCGGCAGCTTCTGCGAGCCGAGACGGACGACGTAGGTGGTGCCAGTTGACTTTTTGGAGTCTTGGTTGTCGAGCTCCGGGAAGTGGATGTAGCCTCCGAGAAACGTTTCCTTGTCCGGGTCAGGCGGGTGCCAGTAGGGCGGGATGATGTAGGTGTCGTAGAGGATCTCCAGGCCGGGCTTGAGCGTGAGCGGCATGGGTCGCATGGAACGTCGGGGATGACCTTTCCAGTTCTGGGCCTGGATGACCGCATAGGCGCACGAGAAATAGGGGAATATTTCGCGTTGCACACCACCGCGGCCGGTCTCGATGGTGATATCGTGGTCGGTCTGGTTGGTGAGAAAGAGGCGGACCTTGAAATACTCCTCGTGGGTTTCCAGGTCGATGCGGCCTGCGATGCTCTTCTCGTCCTGCGCGCAGGCGGGCACTGGACTGCCCAAAATCACGACCAGTGATGTGGCCAGGAGGATGTTTTGGAGCGAACTGAACAGGGGGGTGGTAGCATTCATGGTTGTCGTCTCGTTTTCGATGTCCACAACGGTGTGCAGCGTCTTCTCAAAGGCGGAATCGTTCCATCCTATTGGACGGGAATAACGAACGTTTGCTCCACGGAATTTTTGCCCGGCAAACGGGCTTGTCCTCCAATGCGGCAGTCGCGGGACAGGCGTGGCGGCGCCTAGGCTTCCGGAGTCGCTTCCGGGCCCACGCCGCCCAGCACCTCGCCGTCGTAGTCGAAGATCTGGTCGGACGCCACCAGCAGGCCGTTCACCGCGCGATTGAACCGGAACAGGAAGTCCTCGATGGTGCCGGTATCGTCGTAGTCGGGCGTGATGACGCAGCCGCAGACCAGGCGGACGTAATGGAGGCGGGCCTGCACGTACGCCAGTTGGTTGCTGTCCTTG
>CAZAAF010000676.1:0-2252 GCA_964482575.1 uncultured Verrucomicrobiota bacterium
ACCCACGGGATGATCTTGAGCTGGGACTGCTGGCGCGCGTTTTCAAACAGGACCCGCGCGGCCTCGTCGATGGCGGATTCCGGCGTCCCGTCCACGGGTGCGGGCGCGGGCGCGACCGCCACGCCGGGTTCGGCGGCCGGCACCATGACCGGTTGCAGCACCTCGCCCGGCAGGTCGGAGGGCAGCACGTAATCGCCCTTGGCCATGATCGCCGCGCGATGGACGACGTTCTCGAGTTCGCGGACGTTGCCGGGCCACGCATGGTTTTCCAGCGCGCTCAGTGTGTCGGGCGCGATGCCGCGGATGCGGCTCTTGCCGGCCTTGCGGAGCCGTTGGAGGAAATAATCCGCCAGCACCGGGATGTCGTCGCGCCGCTCGCGCAACGGCGGCAGGTGGACGCGCACGACGTTGAGCCGGTAGTACAGGTCCTCACGGAACTGTTTCGCGGCGACCATTTGCTCCAGCGGTTTGTTGGTGGCGGCAATGACGCGCACGTCGGCGCGCAGTGTTTGCGAGCTGCCCACGCGTTGAAACTCGCCGTTCTGCAGGAGGCGCAGGATCTTGCTCTGCGTCAGCAGCGGCATGTCGCCGATCTCGTCCAGAAAGAGCGTGCCGCCGTCGCATTGCTCGAACTTGCCGATGCGCTGCTGGGTGGCGCCGGTGAACGCGCCGCGTTCGTGGCCGAACAGCTCGCTCTCCAGGAGTTGCTCGGGGATGGCGGCGCAGTTGATGGCCATGAACACCTTCCCGGCGCGTGGGCTGTGATGGTAGATGGCGCGGGCCACGAGTTCCTTGCCCGTGCCGCTCTCGCCGGTCAGCAGCACCGTGGCGTCGCTGTGCGCCACCTGGCCGATGCGCTTGAAGACCGTCTGCATCGCCTCGGAGCGGCCGACAATGCCCTCCGTGTGGTCCTCGGACCGCAGCAACGGCTCGTAGGAGACCACCTGCCGCATGTCCCGCGCGGCCTTGATGGCGGAGTCAATCAGCGCCTTCACCTTCGGCACGTCGAACGGCTTGAGAATGTAGTCGAACGCGCCGCGTTTCATCGCCTCGATGGCCGTCTGGGACGTGCCGTAGGCGGTCATGAGGATGACCATGGCCTTGGGGTCCAGCTCGCGGAGGCGCGTCAGGCCGTCCAGCCCGCTCTCGCCGCCCAGGCGGATGTCGCAAACCGTCACATCGGGCTTTTCCTGCCGGAAAACTTCAATGCCTTCCGCCAGCGTGGCGGCCGTCAGCACCTGTCGGTCGGGCGAAGCCAGGCTTCGCTCGAACGAGTACAACATGTCTTGTGCGTCGTCGATGACCAGTATTTTTTCCATGACCAGAGTACGTTCGTGTCCTATGGTGGGTCGGCTCTCCGCCCGCCCCATCAGGCCGGCTGAAATCTAAGAGCCGCGGGAAGTGAAGTAAACGAATTTATGGAAGCGATTTGCCGATGAAATGGTCGTTAACCATCGCCAAAGTGTCGGGCATCCGGATCCGGGTGCACGTCACGTTTTTGCTGCTGCTGGCGTTTCTGATGTGGTGTGAGCACGCGGAAGGCGGCTGGGGGGCGGAGGCCTGGATTGCGGTGTTCGTCCTTTCGACCTTCACCTGCGTGGCCCTGCACGAATTGGGCCACAGCCTGGTGGCCCAGTGGCTGGGGGTGAAGGTCAGTTCCATCACCCTGCTGCCCATTGGCGGCGTGGCGGCGTTGCGCTCGATTCCCCGGAAACCGGCGCACGAAATCGCCATCACTGTGGCCGGCCCGCTCGTGAATGTGTTGATTGTCGTTGTGCTCTACGCGGTTGCGGTGTGGGTGCCTGAAGTCCCGTATTTTCCAGGCTTGAGGCTGCTGCGGGAGCTGCCGACGAACTGGGCGGAATGGATTGGCGTGATGTTGCTTGTCAACAAGTGGATGATCGCCTTCAACCTGATTCCCGCCTATCCGATGGACGGCGGCCGGTTGTTCCGCGCCCTGCTGGCCTGCTGGTTGCCGTACGCGCGGGCCACCCGGATTGCCGCTGCGGTGGGCAAAACGGCCGCGGCTGGCTTCGTGGTGTACGGATTGTTTGCCACGCCCTCCATCCCGTTCTTGGTGGTCATCGGCGTGATGATTTTCTTCGCCGCCGGCGCGGAGGAAAAATCGGTTCGATTCCACGGCGCGCTGGAACATGTGCGGGTCGAACAGATCATGACCCCGGTGTTCATTACGGTGGGACCGGGGGATGCGGCGGGCGATTGCGCCCCGTGGGTGGTCCAGCGCGGTCAGG
>CAZAAF010000677.1:0-2241 GCA_964482575.1 uncultured Verrucomicrobiota bacterium
AAGGGCTACGTCGGGAAGGAGGCGTTCCGCCTCCTGCTCAATCACCCCCGCTTCTCGCGCGTCCCCGGCGTGCTGGAGACGCCGAAGGGCGACTTTGAGGAGGTCAGCCCGCTCGACAAATCCAACCTCCGCCTGCTTCGCTCGCTGGTGACGCGGAAACGCGCTTCGTGATGGGGCTGCCGTGGCGCACGCGCTCGCTTTTTTGCTTCGTTCCGCGCCGGTTCTGGCGTTCAATCCCGCCATGAACGCAACCCACCCCATGACCAGCACCACGTTCGAGATTCCCGGCTACCAGATCGCGAAGTCGTTCGGGGTTGTACGCGGCATCATCGTCCGCTCCCGCTCCATCATCGGCAACCTGGGCGCGGGCATCCAGAGCATCTTCGGCGGCAACATCACGCTCTACACGAACCTGTGCGAGCGGGCTCGCGGCGATGCGTACGACCTGATGCTGGCGCACGCGGGCGAGCTGGGCGCCAACGCGGTTGTCGGCGTGCGTTACGATGCCACGGAAATCTCCCCGGGCATCACCGAGGTGCTCTGCTACGGCACCGCCGTGTTCATCGAGCCCTCGGGCAAACCGCCTGTTGTCACCCGTTGACCGGCGGCGGCGGCACCGGCGTCTTCGCTGCCGGGATTCCGGCGTTGGCCTTGACCGCGAGGAACAGATAGACCATCGCCACGATCAGGCAGATGAACCACCAGCCGACCAGCGGGAGCGTCAGGATTTCCTGCGCGGTACAGAGGATCAGCACCGGCGTCAGCGCGAAGACCGTCAACCGCACCAGGGCGGTGTACTCCAGCGTGGCGTTCACGAGCCTGGCGAACAGCATCCCGATCAACGCATAGATCAGCGCCTGGATCATCCGGTAGAGGAACGACACGATCAGGATGAACGGGTAGAGTACCGCCGCCAGGTTCTGTCCGATTTCGTTGGCCCAGTGCTGGACGCGGTTGCGGTCCAGCTTGAAGTTGTCCACCTGCGACAGGTCGTACTCCCGTGTTTCCCCCGGTGTCTTTCGCACGATGAGCTTGGTCCTGGTCAGCAGCATGTCCGCCTTCGCGTCCTTCAGCGACGTCGTGGCGCCCGTCGTGTCGATGACCAGCAGGGGTTGCTGGCTCATGGGTTCCTTGATGGTGTAGGGCATGACGCAATCCGCCGAGACCGCGCCGTGCGAGATGGTGATGGCGGGGATCTGGTTGATGAGGGCCGGCGTGTGGTCGCGCACGAAGGCCGTGATCGATCCGTGCCATTTCACAGTCACCGGAATCCACAGCACGAGCAGCAGCACGAACAGGTAGCCGAACCCCGTGCCGCGCCAGTGTTGCCCCACGTCCCGGTAGAACGACGGCGAGAAGAACGACAGGACGACCGCTTGAATGGCATTATAACGTTTCATATACAGACCTCCGCTCCATGAACCCTTAGCAGGCGCCAAGGCTAGCACGCTCCCCGCCCCGCGCCAAGCGCGTTGGTGGGGCAGGGGAGAATCGAGAGGCTTGGGCGTCCGAATCGTAGCCCGCGACTCCGTCGCGGGAATCAATGAAGGATGTCCCGCCACGGCGTGGCGGGCTACGGTTCAAAAAAGCCTTGCCATGTGGCCTCCTGCTTCGTTACATCTGTTCATGGCAGCGAAACAAGCAGACAACCTGGACGGTCAATTCTTTCAGCCGGCGGACGAGTTCTTCCCGGCCAATGCTCCCACGGGCCTCACGTTCGATGACGTGACTCTGGCCACGCAGTTCTCCGAAATCCTCCCGCGCGACACCGTGCTCGAAACGCGCCTCGCGGACGCCCTGCACCTCAACATCCCCATCGTCTCCGCGGACATGGACACCGTCACCGAGTCGCGCATGGCCATCGCCATGGCCCTCAACGGCGGCCTCGGCCTCATCCATTACAACATGCCCGAGCGTCAGCAGCTCTCCGAGGTCAGCCGCGTCAAAAACGCCGTCCACGGTCTCATCCAGGAGCCCATCAAGGTCGCGCCCGACCAGTTGATCGGCGACATCATCGAGATCATCGAATCCAAACGGTTCGGCTTCCGCACCTTCCCCGTGGTGGACAACGACGGCAAACTCCTCGGCCTGCTCTCCGGCCACGTCGTCAAACCCCGCTACGCCAAGCGCAAGGCCATCGAGGTGCTCACCCCGCGCACCCAGGTCCAGACCATCAACAAAAAGCAGCTTGGCCGCGACCCGATTGCCGCCGCGGACAAGTTTTTCACCGAGCATCCCGGC
>CAZAAF010000678.1:0-2236 GCA_964482575.1 uncultured Verrucomicrobiota bacterium
TAATCGAGCAGCTTGCCGTGTTTGCCGGTGATGAGGTCAATCGCCTTGAGCACGGCGTCAACGGGACCGTCGCCCGTGCTGGCCATCAACGGCACGTCCTTGCCCTTGCGAAGCTTGACGGTGGCCATCGGCACGCCGCCCGTGCCGCCGACGAAACTGACATGCTCGAGCGTGTACGTCTCGCGCACCACGCTCGCCTCGCTCTCCACGAGGGCGATGAGGTCGTCGTCATAGACGAACTTCTTCGCGTCGCCGATCTTCTTGAAACCGACAAAGACGCGGTTGATCTCGTCGTCATTGAGATTGAAGCCGAGGTGGACAAGCCGGCGGCTGAGCGCGTTGCGGCCGCTGTGCTTGGTGAGCGGCAATTCCGTCTCGCCCCAGCCGATCTGCTGCGGGTCCATGATCTCGTACGTCTCGCGCTTCTTCAGGATGCCGTCCTGGTGGATGCCTGCCGAGTGGGCGAAGGCATTCTCGCCGACGATGGCCTTGTTGCGCTGGACGATGAAACTGGTGTGGCGGCTGACGAGCTTCGAGGTCTTGACGATCTCACGCGTGTCAATGTCCGTCCGCACGTTCGTGAAGTAATCGCCGCGCGTCTTGATGGCCATGACCGCCTCCTCGAGGCTGGCGTTGCCGGCGCGCTCGCCGATGCCGTTGATGGTGCACTCGATCTGCCGCGCGCCGTTGGCCACGCCCGCGAGGCTGTTGGCCACGGCGAGGCCGAGGTCGTTGTGGCAATGCACACTGATGATCGCCCGGCGGCCGACCCGCTGCGTGAGGTGGCGGATGACTGCGCCGAACTGCTCCGGCATCGCATAGCCGACGGTGTCGGGAATGTTCACGGTCGTCGCGCCCGCCTCGATGACGGCGAGCGTCACCTCGGTGAGGAAGTTCAACTCGGTCCGCGCGGCGTCCTCCGGCGAGAACTCGATGTTGGCGCAGAGCTGCCGGGCGCGTTTCACGCCCTCGACGGCGAGGCGGAGGATTTCCGACTGCGCCTTGCCGAACTTGAACTCGCGGTGGATCGGCGACGTGGCGAGGAAGACGTGGATGCGGCCGAACTTGCCGGCGGGCTTGATGGCCTTGCCGGCGGCCTCGATGTCCTTCGGTACGCAGCGGGAAAGCCCGCAGATGAAGGGGCCCTTGCCGCCGGGCGACGTGCCGGCAATCTCGGCGCTGATGCGGCTGACGCTCTCGAAATCGCCTTCGCTGATGACGGGGAACCCCGCCTCGATGATGTCCACGCGCAGGCGGGCGAGCTGGCGGGCGACTTCCATCTTCTGGCGGATGTTCATGGACGCGCCGGGGCACTGCTCGCCGTCGCGGAGCGTCGTATCGAATATATAGACTTTGTCGGACATGTTCTTAACCAGCCTTTCTAACCGTCAATTTTCCAGCTTTCTGCTATTTGTTCCTGTTGTCACGCAATAAAAAAACCCACCGGCCTTCTGGCCGATGGGTTGATCGAAACCGTCTCTGCGCTACGCCGAGACAGAACCCACCGACCGCCGCTGCAGTAGCAGCAGCCCCCGACCGGTGAGTTGCAAGGCGTTTGTCATTACCGCCCGCACCATAGCCCGTTGGCGGCGTCGCTTCAACACGGAATGCGCAGAAAATGAACAGCGAAGACGGGAAGGCGGAAGCAGGCAGGAAAATGACGGGCAAGAAAATCCACGGAGGCACACGGATTACGTGGATGGCTAGTCGTATTCCAACAACTAGCGGGCCCGGAGGCCGCGATCCACATCGCTCCGGTTGAACCGACGCGTTATCCGGCTGCAGATTCTACCAAATAGCAGCCACGAGATGAAATTGATGGTGCCCGTCAGCATGGCCCAGAGAGCGTAGATGGCACTCTTCGGAACCTCACTCGACCCCGGCCGGCGGCGGGTCAAGCTTTGGTCTTTCACCATTCAAGGTTACCGGACCGACTGAAGCCGGGACACCAACCGCTGCCACCAGCCCCGCTTGATGCATCTCCTGCTCTTGCCCGCGACTCTCTCTTTGTGCTACTCGGAAAGGTGACATGCCGGGCAAGACCTATCCTCGCCGCATTTACCTGCCGCCAGCCGGGCGGCCGCGCTGGCTGCCGCGCAATCCGGATGCGTGGGACCTGCTCTATCTCTCCTGGGGACGGCGATGGTTCGGTGACAGTCCCATCCCCATCGCCATGCACGACGGCTGGGTCTATGCGGTGGTCCTCGAAGGCACGCCGACATGGACAACCGGCAAC
>CAZAAF010000679.1:0-2233 GCA_964482575.1 uncultured Verrucomicrobiota bacterium
AAAGCACCACGCGCTGCGCGTCGCCGCCATACTCGCGGCAGACCCGCGCCACCGCCTCGCGGGCATAACGGAGCGTCGGTTCGGGGTCGCGGGCCGGCGGATCGCCCCACCACGTCAACGCCAGCGCGTCGCCCGCGCTGTTGAGATACGGCAGACAGAGCCAGATGAATCCCTTGCCCGCCGACATGCCGTACCCCAGCCGGCTGCCTTCCGGCCGCCCGGTGCTGATGTCGCCAAAACGGTTCTTGTAACCGCCGTTGCCCGCATACTCGACGATCACGGGATAGCGCCGCGAGGGTTGCCAGTCCGGCGGCAGGTGCAGGACGTGATAGACCACCGTCGATTTCCACGCCGGCAGGGTTTGTTTCACGCGCAAACCCGGTCCCGGCGCGGCGTCGCTCAAGGGCGGGATTTCCAAATCCGCCGGCACACTGGAAATGTCCGGCCACGTTGGCGGTTCCGCGCCGGTCACACTCGTGAAAGTCGCCAGCATGCCCAAAGACAGCCACCGTGCGATGGTGGAGCGAAGCCTGTGCGATGATGTTGTCATCCGTGTCTCCTCGACGCGCCCGGGGAGACTGCCAGTTGTCGCATGACAACGCGAGCTTTTGTCTCCGCCGCCGCCAGAGGGCGGAAGGACTTCTTGCGGACCAGTCCGCCGTCTTGCGACAGCGGCGGCGCGGCGATCCGGCAACTATCACTCCACCGGGCCCGGACGGACGATGTGCGGGGCGGTTTTGATCTTCGGCCGGATGGCGAGCCAGTCCACGCCCTGAAAAACCGGATCGTCCTCGGCGCGCACCTCCTCGTCGCCACGATACGGGCACATCGTGTCCACCCAGCAGATCAACCGCTGCACACTCACGTCGTCCACGCGGACGCCGTGATGCTTGCCGCTGGAGACCAGGTCTATCAGCCGGCTGGCATACGACAGCAGCGCCATCGGTTGTGGCGTGCGGTAGGCGGCGGGGTCCACTTTCTCATAGCCTTCCACCAGGATGGTGTCGGCGATGCCGAAGCCGGGCGGGGACACTTTCGGCGGCTCGTAGGCCTTGCCCCAGGTCGGTTTGCCGATGAGCGTGTAATACGTCTCGTCCCAATCGAGGAAGCCCGGACGAAACGTGAAGTCGAGCGTCTTGCGCGCCTCGCCGTTGCCTTCGTGGCACTGGCTGCAATATTTGTCGAGCACCGGCCGCACATAGCGCGGATAACTCACGGTCGTGTCCACCCACGGCGGCGGTGTGATGTCCCGCGCCGATTTTGCCAGCGCCAGCGAATGCGTGTTGCCGGCGGGCGCCTTGCTGTGGCTCTCGTGGCAGCCGAGACAGCCGCGGTATTCGCCGGGCATCACGCTGGCAAAACTGCGCATGGTCTGCAACGCGCGCTGATGGCTGTCGAGCAACTGGAAATGCAGCGACATCCCCGCCGGTGCGTGGAACGCCACCGAGCCGTCCGCCTCGATGGGCACCGTGCCGAGCACGCGCTTCACGCCCTCGGATTGCACCGCGGAGACGACGGGACCGGTCGAGAGATAGGGCCGCTTGTTCCAGTAGGTGTAGGTCTTCGGCTCGATGTGGATGACGCGGAGGAACTTCGCCTTGCCCTGCAACCCGGCCGGCGCGCCCTGATAGATGTTGTTGCTGAAGATGACGCCCTGTCCCGGCTGCTGGCGGTCGTTCCGGCCGGGCCACGCGACGCGGTCCGCCACGACCGGCGGCAGCGGGCGCGGGCGCACTGGCATGGCGTGGAAGATGTTGTTCCCGCCCTCGTAGATCAACTCCCGGTTGCCGTCGGTGTCCATCAGGTAGAGCGCGAATTTCTCGCCGCGTTTCGCCGAGACGATGAAATCGTGTTCGGTGAGCGGATAGGGCGAGTAGTAGGCGGAATAGCCGCCGCTGGCGTGATAGCGCGGCGACTCGACGGGATCCACCGGGCCGTTGCCGCATTCGGGCCACATCACGTCGCCGGTGACTTTGGTGACGCCATGCGGGAAGTTCAACCCCTTGTCGGGGTCCACGATGCCGACCGAGCCGGCGAACCAGTTGTGATGCGCGCTGCCCGTCATCATCACCCGCCGGCTGCCGGGGATGGCGCGGGCGTCCTTGACCACATCGGGCCAGACGCTCTGGTTGCCCCAGAACATCGCCACCTGCGTCCCGTCGGGATTGACGGTCCAGAGCTTTTGCGCGCGCCAGAGTGGTTTGTCGGTGTATTTCCAGCGCGTGTAGATGAT
>CAZAAF010000680.1:0-2228 GCA_964482575.1 uncultured Verrucomicrobiota bacterium
AGGAACTCGTCCTCAATTTCATCCAGCTAAAACCTTATTTGGAGTGATCGCGATATCGTCGGAAATCCTAGGACCCATGCCATGAAACGTTTCTGCTACGTCGCACTCATCCTGTTTGGCGTCTTCGTCTCCTCGTCCCTCATCGCGCGCCCGCCGAACTACGACGAGTCCAAGGTTGCGCCCTACACATTGCCCGACCCGCTGGCGTTTGCGAACGGGACGAAACTTACCTCGCCCGGACAATGGCCCAAACGCCGGGCGGAGATTCTTTCCATCTTCGAGAACCAGATGTACGGGCTGATCCCGCCGCCGCCGGCCGTCATGCGCCTGGAAACGCTGGAGCAGAGCGACATCCTGGGTGGACGCGCCACGCGCAAGCAGCTGCGCATGTGGTTTCACAACGACAACACCGGGCCGAAGATCGACTGGATTCTCTTCATCCCGAAACACACGCCCGGCCCCGTTCCCGCTTACATCGGTTTCAATTACCACGGCAACCAGGAGATTGATGCCGATCCCGCCATCCGGTTGTGCGAAGGCTGGCTGCGCAACAACCCGAAACATTTTGTCATCAACCATCGCGCCGTCGAGAAGAGCCGCGGGTTGGATCCGAAGAGCTGGCCTGTGGACACGCTCATCACACGCGGTTACGCGCTGGCCACGGCCTGCTATGGCGACATCGCGCCGGATGACAAGGACCTGTACACGAACGGGGTCCACGTCCTCTTTCCGCCTTCCGTGCCCGGCGTGGGCAACAACACCACCGCCATTGCGGCGTGGGCCTGGGCGTTGATGCGCGGTATGGACATGCTCGAGAAGGAGCCCGCCATCGATACCCAACGCGTTGCGGCCATCGGTTGTTCGCGGCTGGCCAAGACCGCGCTCCTCGCCGGGGCCAAGGATGACCGTTTCGCCGTCATCATCCCCAACCAGACCGGCGGCGGCGGCGTGCCGCTTGCCAAGCGGGACTACGGCGAAAACGTCTCGACGCAGAACGCGATGTTTCCCTACTGGTTCTGTGGCAATTTCCGGCAATACAGCGACAACGAGGCCGCCATGCCGTTTGACCAGCACATGCTCCTGGCCGCGTGCGCTCCCCGCAAACTCTACGTCTCGAGTTTCCCCGGCAAGTGGTTTGATCCCTACGGCGAATTTCTCAGCATGAAAGCCGCCGAACCGGTCTGGAAGTTTTTGGGATGCCCCGGCCTGCCCGCCGCCGACTGGCCGCCCGAGATGGCGCCCGTCATGAGCACCCATCTCGCCTACCATCGCCGGCCCTTCGAGCACGGGATCGCGCCCTACGACTGGCAGTGTTATCTCGCCTTCACCGACCGCGCCTTCAATCAGTCCATTGACTGGCAGGCGGAGAAAACCGACACCTGGCACGGATTCACTCGCCACCATTTCAAGGTCAACGGCTGTCCGTGCTGGGTGGCGGTTCCCAAGAACCCGCGTCCCGGCAATCATTGGGTTTGGTGTACCGAGTGGCCCGAAGCCTTCACCCAGCGCACAGGCACGGAGCGGCTTCTCGAGGCCGGTTTTTATCATCTCCATGTGGCCGTTGGAACCATGTCCCTCGGCGGTCCGGCGGCGCTCGCGAACATGGATGCTTTCTACCGGCATATCGTCCGCAAGGGACTCAACCCCAAAGGCACGCTCACGGGCGTGAGCCGCGGCGGCCTTTACGCCTACCGTTTTGCTGCCGCCCATCCCGAACGCGTGCTGTGCATCTACGGCGACGCGCCGGTCTGTGATTTCAAGAGCTGGCCGATGGGAGTGACCAAAGGCAAACACGACCCGAAGGGAATCAGGACCGTGTTGGACGTTTATGGCTTCAAGGACGAGGCCGAGGCGCTGGCTTACAAAGGGAATCCCGTGGACAGCCTGGAGCCGATTGCCAAAGCCCGCATCCCCATCGTCCATGTGATTGGGGATAATGATGAATCGGTTCCGCCGGAAGCGAACTCCGCCATCGTCGAAAAGAGATACAAGGAACTGGGCGGCACCATCACGGTCTTTCATAAGCCCGGTTGCGGCCATCACCCGCACGGGTTGGAGGATCCCGCGCCTCTGGTCGAACTGATCAAGACGTACACGACCCAATGGGACATCGAGAACTGCAAGTAATGACAGCCAGGCGCGGATGATATCCGATGGCCTTGATCGGTCATCCTCGACGCGTGGTCATTGAAAAAACGAGACCGAGAAACCATGAAGACAAACCTGCT
>CAZAAF010000681.1:0-2204 GCA_964482575.1 uncultured Verrucomicrobiota bacterium
CCGATCAATCCCTATGGCAGATCCAAGCAGATGATCGAGCAGATCATCGCCGACCCCTCCCGGCTCCAACTCGGCGGCGAGAAGCGCGCGCTGACGATCTTTTTCTCCGACATCGAGAAGTTTTCCGGTTTCTCCGAGCGGCTCGACCCGCCGACGCTGACGAAACTACTCAACGAATATCTCTCCGAGATGGGTGCGTGCATCACGGCCGAGGGCGGCTACCTCGACAAGTACATCGGCGACGCCATCGTTGCGTTCTGGAACGCGCCGCTCGGCCAAGCCGACCACGCTGCGCGCGCCTGTCGCGCCGCGCTGCGCTGCCAGCAGCGGCTCGCCGAACTGCGCGCGCAATTCCAAGAGAACACCGGCGCGGTCGTCAAGAACCGTATCGGCCTGAACACCGGCGACGTCATCGTCGGCAACATGGGCAGCTACGACCGCTTCAACTACACGATCCTCGGCGACGCCGCGAACCTCGCGTCGCGGCTCGAAGGTGCAAACAAGGCGTTCGGTACCTACCTGATGGTTTCTGAAACCACCTGGCAGCAGAGCGGCGGCAACTTCGTCGGCCGCGAGCTGGGCCGGCTGCGCGTCGTCGGCCGCAAAACGCCGGTGCGCGTCTATGAACTCGCCGGCCTGCCCGGCGCAGAACGCCCCGCGCACTTCGCCGCGTTCGAGGCCGCGCTCGCGCAGTTTTACGCCGGCGACTTCGCCGCCGCGCAGGCCGCCTTTGAGAAGCTGCCGGACGATCCGGCGTCCAAGGCCTACGTGGCGCAGTGTCGCGCCCTGCTGGCGCACCCGCCCACCGCCTGGGACGGCGTTTGGAGTTTGACGGAGAAATAGCTATAGTATCCCCGCCATGCCAAACCAGCGCACCAACCGCCTTCAGACCGCGCAGCAACTCGCGTTGCGCAAACATCGCTGCCGCCTGCGGAAACTAGACAAGGTTTTGCGGCTGCACCCCGAAGTGGATCGCGACGATGCGTGGCATACGTTGATCGCCTTGGAAGGTAATCCGTGGACCAACCTCGAAAGGAGCCTGCTGCGTGGGCGCGGTGTTGAAATTCACTTCCGGTGAAGCGCGCTTCCTCCGCGAGCTGTTGCGGCGGCGGGTGGCGTTCATGGTCGTGGGTCTTTCCGGTGCCGCGCTGCAAGGCGCCACGGTGGTTACGCAAGACGTTGATCTCTGGTTTCGTGATCCGGCCGACCCGCGCATCAAGCAAGCCGTGAAGGCGGTGGGCGGCACCTACGTCCCGGTCATCATGCTGAATCCTCCCGGCTTTGTCGGCGATGCCGTGGATCTTTTCGACATGGTGTTGAACATGTCGGGCCTCGATGCTTTCGATGTGGAGCGCAAGGACGCCGTGCTGATTCCGTTGGGCCGCTATCGTCTGCCTGTGTTGCCGCTGGAGCGCATCATTGTCAGCAAGCAGGCGGCCAATCGCGAGAAGGATCGCTTGGTGCTGCCCCGCCTCAAGAACGCGCTCAAGACCCGGAAAACCCTTCGTCGAAAGCCATCATGAAACTCCTCTTTGGCGGCGTGCGCGGAACCAGCGCGGTGGCGCAAGCCGACTTCCTGAAATTTGGCGGCGAGACGACCGCCGTGTTGATCGAGGGACGCGGCGGCGAGAGGATCGTCATAGACGCCGGCACCGGCCTGCGTGCACTCGGCGGGCGGCTGGCCTTGGACACGGCGCGGCCGGAAGCGTTGCTGCTGATGACGCACTATCACCTCGACCATCTCATGGGTTTACCCGCGTTCGAGTTGCTCTATAACAAAGCTTGGACGGTGGAAATTGCCGCGCCGCGCCGCGAGGCGCTGGAGCCTGTCGAGGTCGTGCGGCGCATGCTCTCAAAACCGTTCTGGCCGATCCAGCTCGATAAGCTACAGGCCAGGCTGAAGTTCACCACGTTGCCGGCTGCGACGGGCGCGGTGCGGCACTATCACAGCCTCGAAGTGCGCTGGTGCGCCGTGCATCACCCGGAAGGTTGTCATGCCTATCGCGTGGACGAGCCCGCCTCCGGCGCGTCACTCGTCTTCGCCACCGACATCGAGTGGCGCAGCAGCACCGATGCTGAACGGCGCGACTTCCTGAATCTTTGCTCACAGCCGCGGCCCGCGAACCTGTTGGTGATGGATGGCCAGTTCTCCCGCGCGAACATCGCCAAGTTCAAAGGCTGGGGCCACTCGGCGTGGGAAGATT
>CAZAAF010000682.1:0-266 GCA_964482575.1 uncultured Verrucomicrobiota bacterium
CTTTTCGGAAGGCGATGCACCGGCAGGGGAGCAGGCCCAGCTCAATGTCCGGCACCAGGAAGTCCGACTTCAGGACGTCGCGCACCTTCTGGATTTTCCTGCCGAGCGCATCCAGGAGCCTGTGCTGGAGCGACAGATGCGGGGTGGATGTGGGTTTCGAGCATCGGAAGACCCGGTACGCCCGGTTCCTGGCGATGAAGCGGCAGACCTTGTGGACACTCGTCCAGTAGCAATCGTCAAACGCGACCACGCCGCCGACCCGCCGC
>CAZAAF010000682.1:276-2203 GCA_964482575.1 uncultured Verrucomicrobiota bacterium
ACGAATGGATGCCGTCGATAAAGGCGAAATCCACCTGGCACTTTTCCTCCTCCAGTTTCGGGAGCGCCAGGTGGGACGACTGGTTGCGAAAATCAATGAGATCGCCGTAACCGGCCAGCTTCAGATTATGCAGACCCTGGCCTTTGAACGGTTCCTGAAGCTGGCCGGGGTCGATCACAATATGGCGTGTGCGCGGTGTTTGCTCCAGCCCGTCGCAGATACACAGGGCGGAAATGCCGAAAGCCAGCCCCACCTCCAGGCTCGTCACCGGCTTGACCTCGGTCACCACCGAACGCAGGAATTCGCCCACTTCGGGTGGAACTTGAAAATCGAGTTTGACCGTCTCGCCGGCCGGGTTCTTGCAGAAACCGGTCTCGACGATTTCCTTCAGCACTGGGTTCATGGTCATCGACAGAATAATAATCCGCGGTTGGGTTATTGGTATGCAGACGTTTCCTCAAAAGCAACAGGAAACTCGGCGTCGTGGTTCTTTCATTCCCTCTTGCGTTGGGTTGCCGCTGTATTCTAGGTTGCTGGCGCACCGAGTGTCTGCGAAACCTCCATCCGCCGCCTGCACGGACGGGGAGGCTCCCGCCGGCAGGTGGTGTGGATCCGCATGAATGCTTTGCGAACACTATTTGAAGAACGCCTGGCGCAGGCAGGCGGGAGCGTGGCGACAGCCGGCGACCTCGCCGCGATGTTGACCGGCAAGGTCTTTGTTTCCGGGCACCCGGCGTGCCAGCCGTGGGCCGGCCGTGCCACGTGCCAGGACCCGCGTGAGGCGGATGTGGCGGTGACCGGATGTGATGTGTTGATTGCGGAAACGGGCACGGTGGCGGTCTTGAGTGGGCCTGTCGAAAGCCGGCTCAGTACGTTGACGGCGCCCGTCCATGTGGTCCTAGGGAGGGAGGATCAACTTGCCCCAGATATGGAGACCGTGTTTGAGCGGATGGCCGACCGGTTGCGGCCGGGTGCATCCCCAGCGAGTTTGATGTTCATTACCGGACCGAGCCGGACCACGGACATCGAGAAAACGCTGGTCTTGGGCGTCCACGGTCCGAAGAAGCTGGTGGTGGTCTTTGTGGGGGACAATGGGCGCGCAACTCAAGAAACACGGCCTTCCGACGTACCGGGGTTATGAACCATACAGTCTACCCCAGGGCAATGCGTGCTTTTCTGGTTAGCCTCCGACCGTGGCAATGGACGAAGAATCTGGTGGTTTTCACAGGGCTGGTGTTTGCCTACCGATTTCGGGACCCGATGGCGGTGATAGATGCGTTGCTGGCTTTCGCTGCGTTTTGCGGATTGTCGGGGATGGTGTATGTGATCAATGACATGTATGACCAGGTTCAAGATCGGTGGCACCCTCACAAACGGTTTCGTCCGATTGCAAGCGGCGAGCTTGGCGAGCGGACCGCGTGGATGGGATTGGGCGTGATTGGGGTGATGGTGGGAGGAGTCTGTGTGTGGGTGGGGATGAGTTTTGCTGGCTGGGCTGCCGCGTACCTGCTGTTGAGCGTGGCGTATTCGAAATGGGTGAAGCATGTGGTGTTTCTCGATGTGGTGTGTGTGGCGGTTGGCTTCCTGGTCCGCGTTTTCGCCGGGTGTGCTGCTGTGGCGACCCCGGCGAGCGGCTATGCCATCACCTGCGTTTTTGCCCTGGCGCTGATGTTGGGGGCGGGCAAACGCCGCAGTGAGCTGCTGTTGCACGGCGAGGATTCGGTGCAACACCGCACCGTGTTTGATCACTACACTGAATGGAGTCTCGACGCCATCCTGATCATCGCCGCGGTCGCCACGTTGTCGAGCTATGCGTTGCTCATTGTGAGTCACAAGCATCCGCCGGCGATGATTTACACAACCACGATGGTAATCGTGGGCGTGGGACGTTATCTCTGGTTGCTGTACCGGGGCCGCGGAGCGGACC
>CAZAAF010000683.1:0-2194 GCA_964482575.1 uncultured Verrucomicrobiota bacterium
TCCATCAGGCGGGCTTGATCGAGTCGCGCAAGGAGGAACGGTGGGTGTACTACCGCCTGCCGGGCCCGGAGGCGCCCGTCGCCATCCGCGATGCCCTCGCCTGGGTGCAGAAATCCCTCGGCGCCACCCCGCACGCCGTGGACGACCGGAAGAAGCTGAAACAGATCCTGAAACAGGACCCCAGTGTGCTATGCCAGCGACTGCTCCAAAAATAAGGGTCCTCTTCCTCTGCACCGGCAACTCCTGCCGCAGCCAGATGGCGGAAGGCTGGGCGCGCCATCTCAAAGGTGACGTGCTTGAGGCCTCTTCCGCCGGTATCGAGACCCACGGGATGAATCCCCACGCCGTCCGGGTGATGGCGGAAGCCGGCGTGGACATCTCGGCGCATCATTCCAAGACGCTGGACGACCTCGGGCCGGTCGCCTTCGACTACGTCGTCACCGTCTGCGGCCACGCCGCCGGGCACTGCCCGCGGTTTCCGGGCAAGGCCAATATTCTTCATGCCGGCTTCGACTACCGGCCGGCGTTGACAAGGCACCTGCCCGACGGCGAGGCGAAACTGGCGGTGTACCGGCGCGTGCGCGACGAGATCCGCCGTTTCATCCAGAGCCTGCCCGAGTCGTTCGACATTCCCCGGGAGACAAGGACTGTATGACAACGCATCCGGATTGTTATGGCGCGTTGTTCCCCGATTTCACGCGCCTGCAAAAAAACAAGCCGCTGGAAAGCCCGGCGTTCACCGCGCTCGTCGTGAGTCACGGCATCGGCGTGCAACACCGCACGCTCGATGTCAAGCGGGACGGCTGGGAGAAGTGCATCGCGTGTGCCGACTATCGCACCTGATACGACCTGAGCCTGGCCCGACTGATGATGAATGCCGCGCTGGCCAACGCCTGGTATGGCGCCTAGACCCTTCAGAAAACCAATCCCATGAAAAACAAACGTTCCGCGATTGAACCCGAGGCCGTGCGACAGCACGTTCGCGAAGGCTATGGCAAGATTGCCACCCGCAACAACCCTCGCCGCTCTACAAGCTGTGGTTGTTGTGGTCCGAAGGCGATCAACACCGACCGTCTCGTCCAGCACATCGGCTACAGCGCGGAGGACCTGACGGCGCTGCCGGAAGGCGCCAATATGGGTCTCTCCTGCGGCAACCCCACGGCCATGGCATCGCTCAAACCCGGCGAAACCGTCCTCGACCTCGGCTCGGGCGGTGGTTTTGACGTGTTCATCGCCGGCCAGAAACTGGGAGCGACCGGCCGGGCCATCGGCGTGGACATGACGCCCGAGATGCTGGCCAAGGCGCGCCGGAATATCGCCGGCTACCGCAAACGCACGCAACTCAGCAACGTCGAGTTCCGTTTGGGCGAAATCGAACATCTTCCGGTCGCTGATTCCAGCGTGGATGCGATCATCTCCAACTGTGTCATCAACCTTTCGCCGGACAAACCGCAGGTCTGGCGCGAGATGGCCCGCGTGCTCAAGCCGGGCGGGCGCGTCGCCGTGTCCGATCTCGCACTGATCCAGCCGTTGCCGGCGGCGGTGACGGAGATGATCGAGGCCTTGGTGGGGTGCATCGCCGGCGCCGTGCTGGTGACGGAAACGGAACGCATGGCGCGCGAAGCCGGCCTCGCGGACATCACGCTGACGCCCAAGAACAATTACATCAATGCGATGACGGACTGGAAGGACCCGCTCTACCGGAAAATCCTCAAACATCTGCCGAAGGGCTCGAAACCGTCGGACTACATCACGAGCCTCGAAGTCCAGGCGCGAAAACCGGCCGGCCGCGCGTGCGGCGCGAGCCGGGTCACGCCGGCGGTGACCGAACTGGTAGCCATCGGGGCCGCCATCGCCGCGAACTGCGAGCCCTGCTTCAAGCATCACTACAATCAGGCGCGCAAGCTCGGCGTGTCGGTGCAGGACATGAGCGCGGCGGTCAAGACGGCGGCGTCGGTCAAGCAGGCGCCGGCGCAGGCCGTGCTGGCACTTGCCGACCGTTTCCTGCGGGGTGATTTTACGGCGACAACCGACAGCGCGTGCTGCCCCGGCACGCCCCCACCCGCCCATCCCCGCCGAGGCTGCTGCCAATGAGCGTGAGCATTCCAAACTCAAGACGTCTCGCCTTTTTCGAGCGGTACCTGACGCTGTGGGTGCTGCTCTGCATGGCGGTCGGGCTCGCCTTCGGCAGTCT
>CAZAAF010000684.1:0-2183 GCA_964482575.1 uncultured Verrucomicrobiota bacterium
GCCGTCAACCGCGCCTTTGCCATGATGCACGGGTATGCGTCGGTTGAAGAGTGCATGGCCGCCGGCCAGTCGATTGACCGCCGGTTCTATTCCAACCCCGGACGGCGGGCGGAATGGAAGCGGTTGTTGGAAGCGCGGGGCGAGGTGCGGGGATTTGAATGTCCAGCCCAGCGCAAGGACGGCAGCTTGATGTGGGTGTCCACCAACGCGCGGGTTGTGCGGGATGTGAAGGGACGGATCATCCGTTACGAGGGGTTGGTGCAGGACATCAGCGAGCGCAAACGGGTGGAGCAGCAATTGCTGGCCTCGCGGGAACAATTGAGGACGCTGGCGGCCCGGTTGCGAAGCGTTCGCGAGAATGAGCGCGCCCGGATTGCCCGGGAGATTCACGACGAAATGGGACATGCGTTCACGGACCTGAAGCTCGACCTGGCCTGGCTGGACCGCCGGCTGGACGAGAAACGGCAGCCAGGCCAGTTGATCATGCGCCGGCGCATTGCGGCGATGATGAAACGCGTCGAGGATGACTTGAACACGGCGCGGCGGATTTCCACGGAATTGCGGCCCGCCGTGCTGGATACCTCGGGGTTTGCGGCGGCGATGGAGTGGGAGGCGAAACAGTTCGAGGAACGCACCGGCATTGAATGTGAACTGGACCTGCCCTCGGAAGGCCTGGCACTCGACACCAGCCGGTCCACGGCGATGTTCCGCGTGTTTCAGGAGATTTTGTCCAATGTCGCACGCCATGCCGGGGCCACGTGTGTGCGGGCGCGCCTGCGGGCGGAGGTGGGGCAGGCCGTGCTGGAAGTGACCGACAACGGTCGCGGCATCACCGCGCGGGAGATGGCCGACGCGAGCGCGGTGGGCCTGCTGGGCATGCGGGAACGCACCCGTGAGTTTGGAGGCGAGATGATCATTCAGGGCGTGCCCGGCAGGGGCACCACGGTCCGGATGGCGATTCCCCTGGAACTTGCATGAAGAACCCCAATCCCAAGATGCTTCGTATCCTGATTACCGACGACCACGCCACCACACGGCTGGGAATCAAACAGATCCTGGCGGAAGAGTTCCCCGGGACGGTGTTTGGCGAGGCGGCGGACGCCGCCGGGACGTTGCAGCAGCTCGCGGCGGCGCCATGGGATTTGTTGATCCTGGATATCTCGCTGCCGGATCGCGACGGCTTGAGCGTGCTGCGCGAACTCAAGGAAAAGGACTCGAAGCTGCCGGTGCTGGTGTTCAGCGTGCATCCCGAGGACCAGTTCGCCATGCGGTCCCTGAAGCTTCACGCCGCGGGGTACCTGACCAAGGAGCGCGCCCCGGAGGATCTGGCCGGCGCGGTCCGCCGGATTCTGAACGGCGGCACCTACGTCAGTTCCTCGTTTGCCGAGCGGTTGGCCACCGGGTTGGGGGCGCGCACGGTGTTGCCGCACGAACGATTGTCCAACCGTGAATTCGAGGTTCTCCGCCGCATCGCCGTGGGCGATTCCGGCAAGACCATCGCCTTGGAGCTGAAGCTGAGTGAGAAGACGGTCAGCACCTACCGCACGCGGTTGTTGAAGAAGATGGGGTTGCGGACCACGACCGACCTGGTTCGCTATGCCATCCGGCACCAGTTGACCGGCCAGATGGTTTCCGGCGTGGTGTAGGAAAAATCCTACGTCGTGTCAGACATTGCCTGACTGGCGCTGTCAGGGGAATGGTGTTACTACACACCACTTCGTGCGGAATGAAGTCATTGCGACCCATAACCGGTTTCAATTCCCCGGATCGTCTTCATGATCCGGTAAGGCCCGCGGCGATGGACGGGTGCTGCGGCCAAGCCTCTTCTCTATGAGCGCAGTCTCCCAACAAGATGTGTGGCAACGCCGTGTCGTGACCTGGGGGTCATTCGTGGCCGCAGGTATCGCGTCCCTGGCCATGATCTTGTGGTGGAGCGGATGCTGGCAGTGGGGCGCGTTTGGCGACCGGAATGTGCCGATGGCGCCGTTGACGGCGTGTGCGATGGTTTTGTTGAGCGGCGCGCTGTTTCTGCGGCACCGCGGCCCTACGCGATGGATGTCCCTGGCGTCGGCTTATCTGGCGGCGCTGACCGTGGCTGTTTTCTGTGGGCTGGTGTTGACCCGGGGAATCGGGACGGTGACGGACCTGGAGTTCAGAGTAGCCGATATTTCTGCCGGGATTTA
>CAZAAF010000685.1:0-2179 GCA_964482575.1 uncultured Verrucomicrobiota bacterium
TCCACGGTGTGCCTGCCGCGCCGCAATTGTTCGGCGGCATAGTCGAGCCGGCGGCGGCGCACGTAGTCGAGCAACGTCGTGTCCAGTTCCCGGTGAAAATATTTGCCGAGCGTGACGCGGTTGCTGTGCATGGCGCGCACCACCTCCGTCACAGTCAGATGTTCATGCCGGCGCGACTCGATGTAGGACTGGGCCTTGCGCACAAGGGGGTTCGCGGCCATGAAGGCGTTCGTGGACGTGCGCACCACCACCCCGAGGGGCGGCAGTCGCACCTGGCGTCCCGGACCGCCGCCACGCCATCGTTCCCCGAGCAGTTTGGCGGCGCGCCACCCGATTTCGCGAAACGGCAGATCGATGCTGCTGATGGCCAGCCCGGCCGCGGCGTTGGGAAAAGGATCGTTGTCCACACCCACCACGCCAAAATCGTCCGGCACGTGCCGCCGCAGCATGCGCGCCGCCTGGAGCACAAAACAGGCGATCACATCGTTGGCCGCCATGAGACCGCACGGCCGGGGCAGCGCCGCGAGCAGGTCCTGAAGGTGGCCGGTGCGGCCCGCGAGATTCCAGTTCCAAAACACCGGCAGGGCGTCCTCCGGCAACGCATGGACGACAGGTCGCTGGCCCTTCCCGGCCAGCCAGCGGGAGAAGCCGGCCTCCCGTTTCCGCGACCACGCATAGGTGGCGGAGCCGATGAACGCAAACGAACGGTATCCCCTGCCCCAAAGATGCTCGGCGGCCATCCGTCCCACGGCCGGTTCGTCCACACCCACCACGTCCGCCTCCGCGTGCGCTTCGTCCGCCAGGCAAAAGACCCGCGGCAGGCGGTTCAGTCGCGTTTGCCGGCGGACACATTTCAGCGCGCGTTCCGTGGTGAGAATCCCGGCGGCCATTTTCAAATCCGTCGCCTTCGGGACAAGGGTCGCGGACAACTCGATGGGCCAGGGATCAAACATCCAGCCCGGCTGGCCCGATGCATAGTCCGCCGCGCCCAGGCAGACTTCGCGATCGGAGTACCGGCGGAGTTCGTCCAGAAAAATCAGGTGCCGCGGGCGCATAAGGAGTAGGATGGAGACTAGAGGCCCGCGGCGGCCCTGACAAGCCCCAAGAGGACCTCTTTACAAAAGTGCCATGAAAGTTTATCGCTCCGGGCATGGCCGTCAACGCCGGGGTGTGGCAGTATCTTCGGGCATAACGTTGGAGCGTATCGCGTGTCGCGGCCCCTTCAGAAAAACACAGCACCATGAACATTGGCAAACAAATCCGACTCAATCGCCTCTTCTCCCATCCCAGCAGCCGGCTCTGTTCGGTGGCGGTGGACCATTTTATCGGCTACGGCAAACTGGCGCCCGGCGGCGGCCTTTCCAATCTGCCGGCGGCGCTGGCCAGGGTCGCGGCGGGCATGCCCAGCGCGGTGACCATGAGCAAGGGCACGGCCATGAATTGCTGGGCGCCGTATGCCGGCCGGATTCCGCTCATCGTGCAGGCCGGTTGTTTCACCGCGGATGACCGCGTGATCGAATGCGTCACCACTCCCGAGGAGTGCGTGCGCCTGGGAGCCGACGCCATCGCCATCGCCATCGGCATCTTTGGCCCCCATGAAGGACGGTTCATCAAGATGTTGATGGACGGCGTCACGGCCGCGGCGAAATACGACCTGCCGGTCATTGCGCACATCTACCCGCGCGATTTCAGCGGCGCGACTCCGAAGATCGTGTTCGACCCGGAAGGCATCTTGTGGGCCGCGCGGATTGGCGTGGAAGCGGGCGTGGATGTGATCAAGGTCGGCTACACCGGCGACGTGGCATCATTCCGTCAGGTGGTGGAAAGCTCGCCGGTGCCGGTGGTGGCCGCGGGCGGCCCGAAGGCAAAGAACCTGCGCGCGGCGCTCCAGGCCATGTCCGAGGTGGTGCAGGCGGGCGGGCGCGGGGCGACCATCGGCCGCAACGTCTGGGGCACCGTCAAAACCGCCGAAGCCGTGCGGGCTTTCAAAGCGGTGATTCTGGACGGCCAGTCGGTGGAGGCCGCGCTGCGCGCGGAAGGTCTGACCGGCGAGGAATGACACCTTCGCGCCGATGGTAGCGATGAGATCTCCCGCTGCAATGCGGCAGCGCAATGATCCCGTGAGGTGGGGGGGGGGCGCCGGGGGGCCAAAAACGAAAAGGGAGAAATGGGTAACGGG
>CAZAAF010000686.1:0-2153 GCA_964482575.1 uncultured Verrucomicrobiota bacterium
GGTCGCGGTACGGCAACTGGAAATCAACGGCGAGGAGGGCGAGATACGCAAGCTGCTCGCGGGCCTGCGCGATGGCGAGTTCGTCGAGGAGGTGCTGCTGCACTCCGGCGAGCGGCATACGCTGTGCCTCTCCAGCCAGGTGGGCTGCAAATTCGCCTGCGCGTTTTGCGCCAGCGGTCAGGCGGGTTTCCGGCGCAATCTGACCGCCGGAGAAATCGTCGGCGAGGTCCTGCTCGCGGCCGCGGTCTGGGGCGACCGGCCGGGCAACCTTGTTTTCATGGGCGTCGGCGAGCCGCTCGATAACTACGACGAAGTGCTGCGCGCCATCCGCATCCTGAACCACGGCGACGGCCTCGCCATTGGCGCACGGCGCATCACGCTCTCGACCTGCGGTGTGATCCCTGGCATCGAGCGACTCGCGACCGAGGGCTTGCAGATCGAACTTTCCGTCTCGTTGCACGCCACCGATGACGCACTGCGCTCGCGCCTGATGCCCGTCAACCAGCGCTGGACCATCGCCGAGGTGCTCGCCGCGTGCAAAAACTACGCGGAGCAGACCAAGCGCATCATCACGTTTGAATACACGCTGGTGCGCGGGCTCAACGACAGCGCGGCGCAGGCCGAACAACTCGCGCGCCTGCTCGCGCCACTGCCGGCGCGCGTGAACCTGATTCCGTTGAGTCCGGTCGAGGGTTTCGCGGGCGAGACCTCCACGCCGGATACGTCGCGCCAGTTCATGCGTATTCTCGAACGCGCCGGGCTCAACGCCACGCTGCGCGACTCGCAGGGCAGCCGCATCAAGGCCGCCTGCGGCCAGCTCCGCATCCGCCGGCTCTGACAGAAATTTCCCAGGGATTGGAAAATAATTCCGCCGTTTTTCCAAGGGTTGGAACGTCTCGCCAAAATTTTTCCAAGCCTTGGAAATTTTCACCGGATTTTTTCCAAGGCCTGGAAAATGTAGCGCGGGATTTTCCAATGGCGAAATCACCTTACGGCAGCCGGGCATGGACAAGTCCGCGAAGGCCGGCGGCGCGGCGGCCGAGTCGCCGCTCAAGCAGGGCAAGACCATCGCCGGGCCAGGCCAGCCCGCCGATATCGCCGGCGAGTGGCCGCGCTGGCGCGGCGCGAACGGCGACGCGCTGCTGGTCGCGGTGGAGCTGACGACGGGCAAGGTCATCTGGAAATCATCGAATCCGCGCGAGTGGAAGATGACGCACGCCTCGGTGGTGCCGATGGAGTTCGGCGGGAAGAAAATGTACGTCTACTGCGGCAGCGGCGGCGTCGCCGGCGTCTACCGATGATGACTCAACCGCTCCGCGGCCTGCTTGAGTAGAATGTCCGCCTCCAACGACCGGGCAATCCGACTTAACTGCACTTCCTGTTCTGCTTGGATGTCAAAGATCATCTCGGCGATAAAGCTCATCTTCGGTTTGGAAAACCGGAGGGGGATATCCCCGAAAATTTGGCGATCTGCGCGCGCACCGGCCAGGCAACGTGGGTACGGTTCAGGGCCTGTGGCCTCCTGTGGTTTGGCTTTGGCGATGACTGTAGGCCTCGCCACACGGCGAGGCTACTTTTTACGTGCTCAAAAAGCCTGCGCTTGCCAGCGCCATCACTTGCGACATTGCACAGCCTAATACCGGGGATAGTCCTGATCGATGAAGCTGGCAAAATTAACTGCAAAAGTGACCAAAATAAGCTGCAATTTATACGTGGATAGAAAACAACCGTTTCCAGATTAAAAGTGTCTGAAACGGCTATTCAAATGCAACTTTATCGGCTGTTATTTGTACCTAAAATTCCACCAAAGCATCCAAAAATGAGATGAACGAAAACCGCGACCATCAGGATCAGACAGCGTCGCCGGTTTGGGCAAGACGCTAGTCAGCAGGCCATTGGTAGCCAAGCCAAACCACTTCCCAGAATCCCAGAGCCCGTTCGTGCCAATCCCTGAATAGTTGGTCAGGCAATGTGGCGACGTGATGGTGATGACGCCGTTCCCGTCAAAGACAGAGCTGGTGTTCAGATTGTAATGCTGCGGAATTATATAACAATCAGCCCGGAAACTAAGGCCGGATGAACAGGTCACCATGGGCCATTCGCGCGCGCTGTAAAAAGTCACGAATTCATCGTTCGCTGAACTGCCAACATCC
>CAZAAF010000687.1:0-2151 GCA_964482575.1 uncultured Verrucomicrobiota bacterium
TGCACCAGATGGAACCGACCGGCCAGGACAATCCCAAGCCCCTGTTCGGTGCGCGCAAGGTCCGCATCCGCAACGAGCCGCGCACCGTCGGCAAGACCGGCGACCACCTGAAACTCTGGCTGACGGATGGAAGAACCAGCCTCGACGCCATCGGCTTCGGCATGGGCAAGCGTGAGTTCAAGGCCGGCGATGTGGTGGATATCGTCTTCGTGCCGGAGATCAACGAATACGAGGGGCGGCGCAGCGTTCAGCTCAAGCTGCAGGATGTGCAGCCCGCGGAAGATGGTGAGGCGTAGGGCGTGAAACGTGAAACGTGAAACGTAAAGGGCGAAACGTAAAACGTACGACGTGATGCGGGGAGCGTGGCGGTCATCTGCGGGGAGTCTTTCAACTTCTTTCCACAAGCCGTTCGCTCGCCGGCAGTGAAATACGGACAGCCGCCTCCCCCAAAAACGAAGCGTGGAGCGCGACTTCCATCACGCTCCACGCTCCACGCTCAACACTCGACGCTTGACGTCGGGTAACGTTCGCTTAAGCAGCGGCTTTGGCTTCCGGCTTCCACGTCCGCACCGGCGGGCGAACCACCCGTCCCGCTTTCATGCACGCGGTGCAAACCATGATGTTCCGCACGGTGCCGTTGACGAGCGCCTTGACGCGCTGGAGGTTCGGGAAGAACCGGCGCTTGGTCATGGCCGTGACGTGCGTACCGATACCGCCGGCTTTCTTCGCCTTACCGCTTCGGATAATCCGATGGCCCTTGATCGAGCCCTTGCCGCAAATTGAGCACTGAAATGACATAGTATAAGTCCTTATCGTTTGCCGTTAAAGGGTGCGAACTTTAGCCAACCCGGCCCCATCGCGCAAGCCCGAATCTTCAAAAAACAGCCCGTTCCAGGCCGTTTGCCGAACAATCGGATTGACGGCAAGTTAGGGCGGACGGAGTATCCGTTTTCGAGGCCCCATGAACACCCCAACGTCCTCTCCAGACCGGCCGAAAAACCCGTCCCCCGCCCCACCGATGGCCCGACGGCGTCAGGCCCGGCTGGCGTCTTGACTTCAACGGCCTCATTCGTATCCTGCCCGCGCAACGGAGGAATATGAAGCCGAGTGCATGTCCATCCCTTCGCCCGCAAGCCCTGGCATCGCCATGGCTGGGGGGGCTCTTGGTCCTGTGCATGACGGTGTGCCGCGCCCAAGGCCCGGACACGCCCCATGCCCCGGCCTCGGCCGCGGCCGTGCGGGCCGAGATGGAGCAAGCCGTGGCGAAAGTCCGCCAGATCGTGAACCAACCCGTGACGCGCCAGACCCGCACCCTGGGCATGCGGGTGTCCACGTTCAAACCGGGCTGGTTCCACGAAGGAGCCCAAAAGCCCGACTTCAACCACGTGGATGTGCGCACGACCCAGGAGAAAATCTACGACAAGTATCCGTACGTGACGTCCGACTTGAACCCCGGCGTGGCCTTCGTCGGCTCGCAGTTGGAGTTCAACCGCAACACCAAGTATTTCTACACCGACCGGACCCTGCCCAAGAAGAAACTCACGGAAGCCGAAATGCTGGAGATCAACCGGCTCTACCGGATCATCGGCCAGTGCGAACAGAAGCTGGGGCCGTCCGCCTTCACAAGCCCCGCATCCCCCTGGCATCTCACGCCCTACATCGGCGGGGCGCTCGTGCTGGCCTTCATCATTTTCCGTTGCCTCCGCGCCGGCCACTGAGCGCCCAACGCGTACCGGGAGGCCACAGCCCTCAGGCACCCCCGCTCTTGACCGCACCCACGGTCACTCCGCTCCTTGCAACATCCCTGCGCCCCATCCTGTCGCCACACCGGCGGGGCACCACACCTACTCATCCTGGAACATCTTGTCCGAAATCAGGTTCATCTTCCTCAACCGGTCATGGAACAGCGGGTATTTCTTGAAGACCGGCTTCAAGCCGAACACCTCCTTGCCGTCGCCGTCCTTTTTTGATGAACCCATAGACGAACAGGTCATTGAACACGATCTGCGGATACTCCTCGCCATCGACCCCGCGGACCTCGGTGATGCACACCACCTTGCGGCTGCCGTCCGCCATCCGCTGCATCTGCACCACCACCTGGACGGTCGAACCGATGATCTTACGCACTTCCGCCGGCGCGAGGTTGATCCC
>CAZAAF010000688.1:0-2144 GCA_964482575.1 uncultured Verrucomicrobiota bacterium
GTTCCTGCCGCGGCATGGGCGCGGCCATCGCATCACGCCGAGCGAACTCAACCATCGCGCCAACATCTGGGGCATGAAGAAGCTCGGGGTCACGCACATCATCAGCGTGTCCGCGGTCGGTTCGTTGCAGGAGCCGTACAAGCCGCTCGACATCGTGCTGGTGGACCAGTTCTTTGACCGCACCAAGAAATCGCTCGAGCACACGTTTTTCGGCCGTGGCATCGTGGCGCACGTCGGGTTTTCCGACCCGCTCTGTCCGTGCCTGCGCAGCCTGCTGGCGGACTGTTCGCGCGAGGCGGGTGCAACGGTTCATGTTGGCGGCACCTACGTGAACATGGAGGGGCCCGCGTTCTCGACCCGCGCCGAGAGCAACAGCTACCGCAAGTTGGGTTTTGACGTCATCGGCATGACCAATCTCGGCGAGGCCAAATGCGCCCGCGAGGCGGAGATTTGCTATCAGACCATGGCGATGGTGACCGACTACGATTGCTGGAAGGAGCACGAGGAAATCGTGCCCGTCGAAATGATCATCCGCAATCTCAACCAGAACGCCATCACCGCGAAGAAGATCGTCCAAATGGCGGTGGGCCGCATCGAGGCCAAGGACTGCTCCTGCCAGCACGCGCTGGCCACCGCGATCATCACCGGCAAACCCTTCTGGCCGGCGAAGACCAAGCGGGACCTCGCGCCGTTGCTGAAGAAATACGTGTAGGTTGGTCTGGCTGGCGGTTACTTCTGTCGGCGAAGCACTTTCGTCTCCTGGAACGCGTCCTTGTCGTCGGCGTGGGCGCGGATGAAGTCCTGTAACTCCGCGGTCGGGGCTGTGAGGACGATCAGATCCTTCGTGCTCTCGTGTCGAAGGGTGAGCTTGTTCCGGTCGAACCCTTTCTTGATCCACTCGATGTTGAGTGTGGCGTACTTCAGGACATCGCCCTCGACGGATATCCTTGTGAACAGGTGGACCGGCAGCAGGTGGAACTTGGGGTACTCGCTCTTGGTATCCGGCAGATCGGTCACGGTGGTGTCGAGGAAGAGTTGCCCACCGAGACGCAACAGGCGGGCTTCGATCTGGCCGGTGCCTTTCTCGCTGACACAGGTGATGTCGTATTTGCGGTCCTGGTCGTCGGCTTTGAAGGTGAACTTGTCCTTGCCGTCATCCGAGACCCACGTGCCCGCCAGCGGCGGCAGCAGGATCGGGTCCTTGTCGGAGTACAGCGGCTGGAGCGAGGGGACGCAGCCGAGCATGGCGGCGGCGGTGACGCAGGTGAGAAATAATAATACTTGGCGCATAGGCAATCTCCGGGTTGATGGTTGGCGGTCAACAACGACAGGCCCCGTCGTCGAACACCGATGGCGTTGGTTGTGGGTCTCCTTCGTCTTGTTGCATTCGTTAATCCTGCACATTGCGGGGCATCGCCTTGGAAGGCGCGCTGGCCGCACAAATATAACGCATGTTTTGCGCCCGCGTGAAGAAAAAGGGACCGGCGTCCATCGCCCTATCTTTTCCGTTTCAGTTCGGTAGGGTTGGAAAACGCATTGGTATTGTTGGCGTTCGTCCGGATAAACTCCCGAAGCTCCGGAGTGCCGGCGGTCAGAAGGAGTGTCCCGTTCGCCGTCTCGTGACGGAGGGGTAGTTTGTTTTGCTCGTGCAGTTCGCCCACCCACTTGGCATTGAGCGTGGCGAAGGCAAGTGTATCTCCGGTGAGCGAGATTTTGGTGAACAGATACACAGGTAACAGATGGAAAACCTCATAACCTCTGATATCGGGGTGGTCAACGGTGGTGCTGAAAAATAGATTGCTGTCGAGACGCGTCATACAACCCGCCAGCTTCGAGACAACGCCATTTTCGTCCGTAGCCGTGATGACGTAGGTCTTGTCCGCTCCTTGGTTCAGGGTGACGCCGCCCGTGGTGTTGGTGGTTGCAACGACACCTTGTTCCAGCTTGAAGGACAGGGGACTGCCGGGCTTGACCCAGGTGCCAATGAGATCCGGATCGAAGACCATGTCTTTTTCATCCGATACAAGCGGGTAGAGTGACGGGACGCCGCAGCCCAGCATAGCGGTAGCGATGATGCAGACGAGGATGAGTCTGGCTGGGTGCATGAGGACCTTTGGGGCGGAGGAGTTCATGGCGACAGACCC
>CAZAAF010000689.1:0-2136 GCA_964482575.1 uncultured Verrucomicrobiota bacterium
TGTGGCGGCGCGACAATCCGGCGTCGCTTCTGCTCCACGTCATCAACCGCCAGGCGCAGGACTCGAAGCCAGTACCGCGCAAGAACGTGGCAATCAAGCTGCCCGTGACCGAGGAGCCGAAGGCCGTTCGCATCGTGTCCCCGGATTGGGACGGCGAGCAGCGTGGCGAAGCGCGCCTCGACAATGGCCGCGTCGTGGTCACGCTGCCGTCGCTCGACGCCTACGCGGTCGCCATCCTCGACTACGACCGTCTGCCCGAAGTGAAGCTCTCGAGTTCGCGTATCGTGCCGTCGCCGGAGTGGGGCCGGCCGGAACGGAGCGAGTTCGCCGTCAACGCCGACGGCACCGTGCGCGACGCGTGGGCGCTGCCGGCATATCTGCAGGGCAACCTCCACGCCGAGTTGCGCGAGCCGCCGGTGTTCCTCCTGAACATGCCGAAGGGCGGCAAACTGAGCGTCCATATCCGCGCCGTGGCCAAACTCGGCGCGAAACTGGAATGCATCGTGGACGATGGCCTGGCGCAAACGGCGGACCTGCCCGATCTCGATGGCAAGAATGATTCCCAAGCCCGGGAATACGACAAAACCTTCGAGTTCACCGTGCCGCCCGGCCGCCACCATGTCACACTCCGCAACGTCGGCGGCGACTGGACCTACGTGTCGTGGTATGCCTTCGCGGGTGAACTCGCCAGGTGGTAAGCTGGATGGGATCGACAGCGCCCGCGAAGATCCCGGGCCCGCATTTTCGGAGCAAATACCTCCAGACAAAGCGCACTGGAGCACCAAAGGATACCCCTGTGTAAACGCCGCAATTTACCGGATGGACCTTTGACTTTTTCGAGGCGAGTGCTTAGCCTGCGCACCATGAACTTCATCTGCGGCAAGTCCCGATTGCACGGCGCGGTGCCGATCCCCGGTTCAAAGTCCCACACCATTCGCGCCGTGGCGTTCGCCAGCCTCGCCGCGGGCGAGAGCCGCATCGAGGCGCCGCTCGAGTCCGGCGACGCGCGTTCCGCCGCGGCGACGTTCGGCGCGCTCGGCGCGAAGATTGATCGCCAGCCCGATGTCTGGACCGTCCAGGGCACCGGCGGCGAACTCCGCGTGCCCGACAATGTCGTGGACGTCGGCAACTCCGGCACGACCGTGAACATCGCCATCGCCACCGCCGCGCTGGTGCGCAAGGGCATGGTGGTGTTCACCGGCGACCACCAAATCCGCCGCCGGCCCGCCGGCCCGGTCATCTCCGCCGTCAACGACCTCGGCGGCTGGGCCGAGGCGACGCGCGGCAACGGCTGCCCGCCCATCGTCGTGCGCGGCCGGTTGCGCGGCGGCACCACGTCCATGGAGTGCACCACCAGCCAGTATCTCACCAGCCTGCTCATCAATGCGCCGCTGGCCGACGGCGAGAGCGTCATCCGCGTGCCGCTGCTGCACGAAATTCCCTACGCCGAAATCACGCTCGACTGGCTGAAGCGGCTCGGTATCAAGCTCGAGCGCGACGGCTGGCGCGAGTTCCGCGTGCCGGGCGGCCAGAGCTACAAGCCGTTCACGCGGCGGATTCCCGCGGATTTTTCCTCGGCCACGTTCTTCCTCTGCGCCGGCGCCATCGGCGACAATGATGTGACCGTGCAGGGCCTCGACCTGACGGACGTGCAGGGCGACAAGGCCGTGCTCGATTACCTGCGCGCGATGGGCGCGCGCGTGGAGACGACGCCGGACGGTGTGCGCGTGCGGCCCGGCAACCTCAAGGGCTGCCACCTCGACATGAATGCCACGCCCGACGCGCTGCCGATGATGGCCGCGCTCGCGTGTTTCGCTGAGGGCAAGACCACACTCGCCAACGTCCCGCAGGCGCGCATCAAGGAAACCGACCGCATCGCCGTGATGCGGGAGGAACTAACCAAGCTCGGCGCGCGCGTCACCGAACTGCCCGACGGCCTGGTCATCGAGCGCAGCCGGCTCACCGCCGCGGACGTGAACGGCCACGACGACCACCGAATCGTCATGTCGCTGGCCGTGGCGGCGAGCGCCATCGAGGGCCGGACGATGATCCGCACCGCCGAAGCCGCCGCCGTCACGTTCCCGAAGTTCGCCAACCTCATGCGGCAGCTCGGCGCGAACCTGGAAGCCACGGAAT
>CAZAAF010000690.1:0-2135 GCA_964482575.1 uncultured Verrucomicrobiota bacterium
ATGATCCGGACGGATGCCGGGCGGCCGTGACGGCCGGTTGGGAACCGGACCCGCGGGATGCGCATGATTGACACCATCTTATTCGATGCGGAAGGCGTGGTCATCGACACCGAGCCGATGTGGGACCTGGCGCAAAAGGAGTTCTTGCGGCGGCGGGGCGTTATCTACGACCGCGACAAACTCAAGCACCTGCTCAGCGGCCGCACGGCGGTGGAGGCCATCGAGGTTACGAAGGTCGAGTGCGGCATTTCGGGCGACACGCAGGCGCTCCACGAGGAACGCATGGAATTGATCCGGCGCCAGCTCGAGGAACACGCCGGATTTATCCCCGGGTTCATGGAGTTTTTCCAGCGGGTCCGGCCGGCCTTCAAGACCTGCATCGCCACGGCGATGGCGGGGGAGTTGCTGCGGATCGTGGACCAGCGGCTGGAGTTGTCGGCGTTGTTTGGCGGGAGGGTTTTCTCGCTGGCCACCCTGGGGCTGCCGTCGAAACCGAACCCGGACATCTTTCTCCACGCCGCCCACCAGCTCGGGTCCACGCCCGGCACCTGCCTGGTCATCGAGGATGCGCCGCATGGTGTCGAGGCGGCCCGGCGGGCCGGCATGAAGTGCATCGCCATCACCACCACCTACGACCGCGCCAGACTCCGCGCCGCAGACCGTGTGGTGGACTCGTTCGCCGAAATCGGCGCCCTCTGATTCCGCACCCGCGTTAGCGTTTTCGATCCCGGACGGATGTTTCGGTCGCCGGTGTCGACTGAGAGCGTCTCTTCCCAGCAGAATCATCTTGACGGATACGGCGGTGGTGTTACATCTATTTTAAATCGTAACACCAAGTAATTCATCATGAAACATCGTTTGTCAGGGTTGCTGTTTGTCTTCATTGCCTCGGCTGTGCTGTTGCAGGCCCAGCAAGCGACCAATCAACTACCGCAAAAAGTGACGACGGACAGTCGGGCCAGCGGGCCGGAATCCACAAGCCAGTTGCCGGAAGTCGTGGTGTCGGCCACGCGAACCGAGATACCGACGGATGAAGCCCCGGCGCACGTTTCGGTGGTGACCAAGGACCAGATGGATGCGTGGAACGTTCGGACGGTGGATCAGGCGCTCAAATACGAAGCCGGCGCCTTCGTGCAGCGCAGCAAGGGCGTCGCCGATTCCCTGCCTCGTGTCCAATTGCGCGGGTTGTATGGGGCCAGCCGCACGCTGGTCTTGTTGAACGGACTGCCGATCAACAACGGTTACGATGGGGAGGTGCCGTGGAACGACATCGCGACGGCGAACATCGAGCGGATCGAGGTCATTCGCGGGCCTTCGTCCGCCTTGTATGGCAGTGACGCGTTGGGCGGCGTGATCAACATCATCACCGCCCGGCCGCAGAAGTTGGAGATGGAAGCCAAGGCGGGATATGGCTCGGACAACACCCTCCAACATTCATTTATTGGAGGGGATCGCATTGGCAACTTCACGTTTCGCGTCGGCTATGAAGTGACCGAGACGGACGGCTACCCGACGTATCCGGTCAACGTCACGCCGGCGGCGGGAGTGCCCACGTTGAACGGTGGTTACGGCACCACCACGAGCACGGGGGCGAAGCGGTGGGTGGCGGGCGACAAAGGCGACAACTCCGCCGGGCGATGGAATGCGAATCTGGAAATGGGATACGATTTTTCAGAGACCGGCACGGTGCTGGTTGATTTCCAATATGGACACTCCGAGTATGACTACGGTTACCCGCACACGTACTTGACCGATGCCACGGGCACTCCCTCCATGTCGGGCAAGGCCAATGCGGGCGGCGGCACCGTGGCGACGGTCACTCCGAACAGTTTCGTCTATTATACCGGACCCGGCAGCGAGGATTATTCCACGACGGCGGTTGGTTACGACGACACGTTTGGCGAATTCAAGAGCAAGGCCCGAATTGGTTTTCAAACCCGCGACGCGTGGTACACGACGGCGGGGGCGACCGGCAACTACTACAATGCCCCCGGCTCGCTCAGCCAATCCACGCTTCGCACCGGCGACCGGAATGCCGCCGGATTACGGATCCATCGCATTGCCACGTGGCGCGCGATGGCGAAGCCAATGCCGGTGGTGGAGCCGCCGATGTCGGCCACGATTCCGTCCAGCGT
>CAZAAF010000691.1:0-2123 GCA_964482575.1 uncultured Verrucomicrobiota bacterium
CGATGACACCCTGTCGAGGGACGGCATCCACGCGCACCTCGGCGACATTCTTCACGAGCACCGGCGTCCCGTTGCGCGCGGCGACGACGATGTTGCCGATGTCGTCGGTGCTGCGCAACAGGCCGATGCCGCGGATGAGGTATTGCTGGCTGCCTTTCTCGAGGTACCCGCCCCCCGCGTTGGCATTGCCCCGGCCCAGCGCGGTGAGCAGCGTCTGGAGCGATACCCCGTGGCTGCGCATCTTTTGAAGGTCGGGATTGACTTCGTATTGCTTGATGAAACCGCCCATGGTCACGACGTCGGCGACGCCGGGTGTCATCTTGAGCCGGCGAGTGACGACCCAATCCTGCAGCGTGCGCAACTCCATCGGCGAAAGCGCGTCGCCCTTGAGCCGGTAGCGGTAAATCTCGCCAATCGCGGTGGAGAGCGGCGCCAGTTGCGGTTGCACGCCGGCCGGCAGTGTCGCGCCCTGCAACCGTTCCAGCACTTGCTGGCGCGCGAAGTAATCGTTCACCGTGTCGTCGAACGTCAGCATGATGAATGAAAGCCCGAACTGGGTGTGGGAAAACATCCGCACCGAATGCGGCAGGCTGCTCAGTTCAATCTCCAGCGGGATGGTGACCTGTTTTTCCACCTCCTCCGGCGCGTGGCCGGGGAACAGCGTGATCACCTGCACCTGGATGTCGGACACATCGGGAAAGGCTTCGATCGGCAGCGATTTGAAGGCCACCACGCCGCCAGCGATGAACAGCGCCGTCAGCATGATCAAGAAGACCGGCTGGTGCAGGGCGGCGGTGACAAGGCGTTTAATCATGGCAGCAAGAGCGGGCGTTATTCGCGTCCGCGTTCATTCGGAAGGTTCCATTATCGAGTCCAGCAACAGGCAGCCTTCGGCCACCACGCGAGTGCCTGGCACGACACCGTTCTCGACCGGAACGCGGCCCTCGTATTCCTCACCGATCTTGACCGCGTGCCGCCGGTAGCAACCGGGGGCTTCTTCGACGAAGACGTAGTACTTGTCGCCCTTGACGAAGACGGCTTTCGCGGGGACTTCCACGCCGGCTTGCGCCGCCGTGTCCAGTTCCACCGAGACATACATCTCCGCCTTCAACAGCCTGTCCGGGTTGCCGACTCGCCCGCGGGCCTTCACGCTGCGTGTCGTCGCGTCCAGCGTGTCCCCCAGCACGTCGAGCTGGCCGGTGAAAACCCGGTGGGGGAACGTTCGCGAGCGCACGCGCAACGGCTGGCCGCGACGGACCAACGGGATGTTGGCCTCCGTCACATCGATCTGAACCCAGAGCCGTGTCGGGTCGGACACTACAAACAACGGCGCGAAGAACTGCGGCGCGTTGGCCAGTATCTGGTCGGCGCGGACTTCCTGGCCGGGATTCAGGTTGCGCTCGACCACCGTGCCCGCCAGCGGCGTGACCAGAGGATAGAGGCCGTCCACGCAATTCGTGTTTCCACCGTAGAGCGCCAGGCGCGCCGCCGCGCGCTGGTTCTCAAACACCGCCGCTTCCTGGTCCGCCCTCGCGGAGAGCAGGTCCTTTTCCGCCGCCGCGCCGTTCTTGAAGAGTTCCTGCACACGCGTCAGGGTGCGATCCTTCAACGCCAGGTCGCTCACGGCCTTGCGCGCGTCCGCCTGCGCCTGGCCGTAGTCGGGCGAGTCGATCAGTGCCAGGTCGGCGCCTTGGGCGACGTTCTGGCTGACGTCCGCCACGACGCGCCGCACCCGGCCCGCGACCGGCGAGAAGACGCGCACCGTCACGTTGTCATCCCACGTCAGCCGGCCGGAGAAACGCAGCACACCGGCCTTGCCCGGTTCGGCCGTCGCCATCGTCAGCGCCTTGATCTGGGGCGAATCGGCGGGAAGGATCACCTTGTCGCCCTCCACACGCGACGCGGGCGATGAAGCCGCCGTTTGCTTCTCACCGTGGCAACCGGTGAGGAAGGCGAACGCAACCAGCAGGAGGGAAGCAACAGTCGTTTTCATTTGGCGGGCTGGGGAATATTTATGGTGGCGAGCGATGCTTTCAGTGCGGCGGCGGTCACGGCCGTGTCGGCGGCGGCCTGTGCGGCCGCGATGCGAATGTCGTTGTCGTCGCGCTCGGCCGCCAGCAGGT
>CAZAAF010000692.1:0-2118 GCA_964482575.1 uncultured Verrucomicrobiota bacterium
GGCCGGATTGAGGCGGCGACGAAACTCGCTCGGCGTCACGCGCTTCATGCGCAGGAACTGGCGGTAGAAATTCGAGAGATTCGCAAACCCGCAGGCGAGCGCGATGTCGGTGATGCTCTGCTCGGTTTCCGCGAGCAGGCGGCAGGCGCGGCCCACGCGCAACTCGTTCACGAACGCGGGGAAGGTCCGCGCCGTGTGCCGCTGGAAGAAGCGGCTGAAGGCGCCCTCGCTCAGGTGCGCCATGCGGGCCACCTCGCTCAGCCGGATGGGCTGGTCGATGCGCTCATTGATGAACTTCAACAGCGCGGCCATGCGTTCCTGGTTAAACGGATTCAGTTCCGTGGTGAAACCGGGACTGGCGATGGGCCGGGCGTCGCGCGAGGCGGAGAGGGTTTCCAGCGCCGTGAGGAACAGCACCAGACGGCGCAGGCCGGTCGCGTGCGCCATCTGTTGCATCAGTTCCTCCACGCGGTCGCGCGTGCGTCCGGTGAATTGGAGCCCCACGGCGGCGCGGCGGAACAACTGCCGGATGGACGCCATCGCGGGCAGCTTCTGGCAGGCGTTGCCGAGGATGTTGTCGGCGAACTGTGCCTACCGGATGCGGACGGGGGAGGTGTCGCTGTGCGTGTCGTGATGCCAGACGTGGGGCAGGCGCGAGCCGACGAGCACGAGGTCGCCCCGGCGCAAGGGCGTGATGTTGTCTCCGATAAGGCGGTAGCCGGGGCAATGCTGGGTGAGGATCAACTCGTATTCCGGGTGGAAATGCCACGGGTTGTCGTGGTGACGGGTGCGGATGGATTTGAAGGCAAATCCTTCCTCGGAGCCGGTGGTCAGTGTTTGAAAGATGAGTTTCATCCGCCGTCGCAACCGCAACATCAGAAAAGTATCAGAACCGGTGGTAAAGCGGGTAGCAAAAAAGCGCGGGGACGGCTAAATCTTTCGCGACGCTGATTGGACAGCCCCATACAACCAGGAGACATGATTATGAGCACCGACAAACTCGCCATCCGGGGCGGCAAGCCCGTGGTTAAGGACAAACTTCCGCACTGGCCCACGTTCGATGAGAAAACCCTCAAGGCCGTCGAGGCGGTTCTCCGCTCCGGCAAGGTGAACTACTGGACCGGCCGCAAGGGCATGGAGTTTGAAAAACGCTTCGCCGAGTGGCAGGGCAGCAAGTTCGCCATCAGCACCACCAACGGCACCTCCGCCCTCCACGTGGGCCTGACCGCGCTGGGCATCGGCCCCGGCGACGAGGTCATCGTGCCGAGCTACACCTTCATCGCGTCGAGCTTTTCCATCGTGCAGGCCGGGGCCATCCCGCGCTTTGCGGATGTGAACCTGGAGGACCACTGCATCAGCGTGGAGTCCGCCGAGAAGCTCGTCAACGAGCGCACCAAGGCCATCATGCCCGTCCACCTCTACGGCAACGTGGCGGACATGGATAAGATCCGGGCCTTCGCGAAGAAGCACAAGCTCTTCGTCATCGAGGACAACGCCGAGGCGTTCGGCGGCGTTTACAAGGGCAAGAAGACCGGCACGCTGAGTGACATCGCCGGCTGCAGCTTCTGCCAGAGCAAGACCTTCACCACCGGCGGCGAGGGCGGCATGGTCACCACCGACAACGAAGACCTGGCGTGGCTGGCGCGCAGTTTCCGCGACCACGGCTACGACGTGAAGGACCGCCTGAACCTGCTGGAGATGGAACAAAAGCTTTCCTACATCCACAACATGGTCGGCTGGAATTACCGCATGACTGAGATGCAGTCCGCCATCGGGCTGGCCGAGCTGGATCGTATGGACACGTGGAACATGCCGCGGCGCCGTCGGAACGCGCACATCATCATGGACGCGCTGGCGGACGAGCCGCTTGTGAAGTACCGGCCGATCGATACGCCGGAGCGGCAGAACGGCTGGTTCGTGATGGCCTTCTCACTCGACATCGAGAACATGCGGTGCGACATCGGCGAGTTCGTGAAGGCCGCCGGGGCGGAAGGCGCGCCCTGCTGGCGCGTGTTCTGGCCCCAGTGCCACACGGAGCAGGCCTATTCCAAGCAGAACTCCTTTGGCCGGTCCGGCTTCCCGTTCAAGTCGAAGGAATACACCCGCAAGGCGAGCGTG
>CAZAAF010000693.1:0-2113 GCA_964482575.1 uncultured Verrucomicrobiota bacterium
CCGGGAGCGTCGCGGCTTTGACCACGGTGCCGCCGCACAGCGGACAAACGTCCGCGGCGAAAGCCGGGCCAAGGCCGGACATCAAGAGCGCGGCGACGATGATGCTTTGGAAAAACGGTTTCATTCCCGGGTGCCCATTCATCCAACCTTGTGCGCGCAATTTATCGCAGGGCGATGAGTGCGGCAAGGCGGAAGGGGGGGGGATAATGGCTTCGCCGGGTCGGGGCTCGCCGTGTTCCATCAGGGCCTGGGCTGCGGTAACCGGCAGAGGGCACCGAAATCGTGGGGACTGGAACCTTTAAAGCCGAAGGCCCTGGACTGCTGCAAGAATTGCAGCTTTGAACCGTCTCGTGCATCATGCCCGGCGATGGAAAGAGCGGCAGTTCCTGCCGCAGTCCAGAGCCTTCGGCGTCATTGGAGGGAGGCTCACACGTGCAGTGAGTGCGTGACCGCAGTCGGGGTGCTGTCTGTGTGAAGGCGCGTCACCCGCGCTGCAACGGGCTTGACTCGATGCGGGGACGTGCCATGCTGCGGGACGCTGGAGACGCACCCAATCGTTTCATGACCAAACAACACTGGAGACACTGATGAATCTTTCCCTCACCCGACGCGATTTTGTGAAAACCTCCGCGGCTGCCGGACTCGGCCTCTGGGCCGCCGGCGGACGCGACGCGCATGCCGCGTTCAAGACCACCCTCCACAAGGCGATGATCCGCAAGTCGCCGTCGGAGAAGGAACTGAAGGAGTTGAAGGACGCCGGGTTTGAGGGCTACGAGTCCAGCGCCATCGTTCCGCCGGAGCAGGCGGTGGAGGCCCGCAAGCTGGCGGAGAAGTGCGGCCTGCGCATCCACTCGACGTTGCGCGGCTGGGCGGAGTTCAACAGCGACGACCCGGCGAAGGTGGAAAGCACGCTCAAGGTCACCGAGGACGCGATTCGCGCCGCGCACGCCTATGGCGCCGAGACGGTGCTGCTGGTGCCGTGCCGCATTGGCGGCAAGGGGATGGCGATGCCGGAGGCGTGGGAGTTCGACATCGAGTTCGACCCGAAGAGCGGCCATGTGACGAAGGTCGTGGCGGGTGACAACGAGAAGTACAAGGAGTACATCGCCGCGCAGAACCGCGCCACGGACATGTCGCGCGCGGCGGTGAAGAAACTCATCCCGCTGGCGGAGGAGTTGAAGGTCGTCGTCGCCCTCGAAAACGTCTGGAACAACCTCTGGGTGAAGCCGGCGCTGTTCCAGAACTTCGTGGCGTCGTTCAACAGCCCGTGGATCAAGGCCTACTTCGACATTGGCAACCACACGAAATACCAGAAGCCGGAGGATTGGATCCACGCGCTCGGCCCGCTCATCGTGAAGTGCCACATCAAGGATTTCCTGCTCAACTCCGACGGCCACGGCGGGAAGTTCGTCCATCCGCGCGATGGCAGCATCAACTGGCCCGCGGTCCGGCAGGCGCTGGACGACATCGGCTACAACGGCTGGCTCAGCATCGAGGATGGCGGTCTGCCGCTGGAAGAGTTCAACAAGCGGCTCGATTTGATCATTGCCGGGAAGTGACCGGCGCGGCCTTGCAGGCCGTCACGCTGTCGTTGGTGGGCAGGGTGCGACCGCTGGGCGCGCCGTGAGAGTGTACGGTGGCTTCGTTGCGCTTGGACGGGTGGCAGCGTCTGTCAGGCTCGTTCCATTTACGATGGCCGATGACGCCGCCTCGTGACCTCGGCGGCTACGATGGGACGGAAGATCGCGACCCACGGTCTTACAGGCCGTCCA
Source organism: uncultured Verrucomicrobiota bacterium (assembly GCA_964482575.1). Classification (GTDB taxonomy): domain Bacteria; phylum Verrucomicrobiota; class Verrucomicrobiia; order CAIQCK01; family CAIQCK01; genus CAIQCK01. The sequence goes on from CAZAAF010000693.1 coordinate 1,773, forward strand.
CCCAGATCACCGCGATGTCCATGTCGGCCTTGTCGTATTTCACGACGGTAGCCCAGGTGTCCTTCGCGGACGTGACGTCCGCGAATTCCACGCGGTTCTGTCCAGCCGGAGGGAGCATTGGAATATCAAGGGCTATCTGGCCGTCCTGCGGCGCGTGGAAGATGCAGACGCCAGCCACGATGGCGGCCAACGTTCCCGCAGCGACGGCGCCCCAGGCCAGATGGCGCATGGAAAACCCACGGGCTGGTGGCAGCGCGTCCTTCGCCGGCCGGTGGCCACTGTAGGCCATGACCATTTCGCCGTCCGGCTCGAAATCGGGTTGTGCCTGCGCATGCTGAATG
>CAZAAF010000694.1:0-2111 GCA_964482575.1 uncultured Verrucomicrobiota bacterium
GCGGCATCGACCGACATGGCCAGCAGACTGGCCAGACAAAGTCCCATCGTCATTCTCCAAGGTGCGGTCTTCATAATTGCCTCATTAGACGCACTACCACCGGATTCTATTCACAGCAATCCGAAAAGAAGGGGGCCGTGTGACAGGGTTTTCCTTTCCGCTTGCCACACGGGGATTCGGACCGTATTAGGACCTTCGTGGATTCCCAATCGCCACTCATCCCGCATCACCGCGGTCTCCATCGGTGGTGTCTGCCGATCGAGTGGCTGGCCTTGTTCCTGGGCGTCTGCCTGTTGCTGCAAAGCCCGCTGGGGATGGATGATTTCTTCTACCAGACCCGCTCCGGCGAATATCTCGTCCAGACCGGGCACGTGCTCACGGTCAATCTGTTTTCCTTTACCGCGCCGGACCATCCGTGGGTCAACCATGCCTGGCTGTCGGGACTCCTCTTTCACTTCATTCACGCGGGCCTGGGATTGCCGGGCATCCTTGTACTCAACGCCGCCTGCTATCTCGCGGCGGGCCTGCTGTTCGCCCGCAACCTTCGGCGATGCGGGGCCGGGCCTGTCGCGCGGCTGCTCCTGCTCCTGGTTTATGCGGGAGTGCTGGCGAAACCGTACGCGGTCGTTCGCCCCTGGATGTTCAGCCACATCCTGTTCCAGTGCCTGCTCGGTTTGTGGCTGGTGTCACGGGAGGAGGCCGACGCGCGCACCGTTCGCCGGCGGCTGGCGGCGGGCGTTCTCATTGTGGGGCTGTGGCTCAATCTCCATGGCAGTTTTTATGTCGGTCTCCTGATGTTTCTCCTCCAACTGGCCGCTCTCCGTTTTCCGCCTGCCAGCCGGGAACGGCAGAACCCGCCACGGCCGGCCCTTCGCACCCCGGCCCTGCTTTTGTGGGCCGTGCTGGCTATTGCGATTCTCTTCTTGAATCCGTATGGGACCGCCTATCTGGCGGTTCCTTTCCAGTTCCTGCGCGGTGCAGTGGGTGCGAGCGCGGGTGCGCCCTATCTTGCGTATCTCGAAGAATGGGCTTCCGTGCTCTCCTTTTCCCTGTGCATGGATTACCTCTGTGCAGCCCTCGGCATGGCGATTCTGGTTTCGATTGTTGTCAAAGCCTTCCACCGTCAAATCCGGTTTTCCGACGGCCCGCGCCTCGTTTTTTTCGTGGCGTCCACAGCGCTTGTTCTGGTGGCCCATCGGAACGATTATTTCTTCCTGACCGCCAACCTGTGTCTGTTTTATCCACGCAGGGAAGAGGATGATGGTGTCATACCGGCGGCGGCGGATGCTTCTCCCGGTTTTCTCAATCGTCTTCGGAGCCATCTCGACTCGGTTCCTCCGGCCCGGGTTGTCGCCGGCTGGTTTTTCCTTCCGTGCGTCGTGTTCCTGGCTCTCGCCGCGGCCAAACCGTCCCAGGCATTTTTGGACCCGGCGTTCTGGCCTCCGCGGGTGCTCGCCCATCTGGAGCGTGACCCGTTTTATCGCGAGCATCACGGTCTCTGGGATTTCGACTTCAGCAACATTCCCATCTATCGATCCGACCTGCGCCTGAAGACGTTCTACGATCTGCGCGAGTATTGTTACCCGGACGGTGTGACGCGGGACTTCCTTGCCTTTCATTGGCCGCGGAACGATGCGAGGGCGGCTGCCATTCAACGATGGGACTTGCGGTATCTGGTGGTACGCAAAGGGACACTTCTGGATGCTGCAACGGACCGATTCTTGAAAACCCCCGGGCCATACTTGTTGAACGTGCGCTTTGAAGACGCGGCGTCGCGGATCTATGAAATCTCCAAACGTCCGCCGGACATGGGACGATTCTGAGGGAACGACCGCCTCTTCATGGGGCTTTCCAATGGGGTCTCGTGGATTCGCGCAGACCTTGCGCACGTCCATAGGCAGACGATTGCATAACATGCTGCAAAACAGATTGTTGTGATTCTGGATTGACCCCGGTTTACACACCCGATTTGTACCCAAAGGGCGGTGGCCGACGGGCCGTCTGTCGTTCTGACGCCGCCAACTTTTACATCTCCTTAACAACTTTCCCCGGATGCCCAAATAATCGCTTAACAACCCTGTTGTTAATTTGAAGCGTCATGAGAAGGAACC
>CAZAAF010000695.1:0-2103 GCA_964482575.1 uncultured Verrucomicrobiota bacterium
GATGTCCGAAGATCCCTAGTCCCCGGCAACGAATCCGGCTCCCCGGATTCTTCCACGAGCCGCGCGGCGCAGCCGAGCCCCGTCATCCCGGCTGGGCTGGCGAACTCCATCTCCCTCTCCATCCGGCGTCCCCCTTCCTGACAAAAAATGATTCGGGCAGCGCTCGCCAAGGAGGTGGGGGTGGGGAACCCCGCATGAAGAACGAGCCTCTGCCCGAATCGAAAGCTGTATCGTTATATCATCGCCTATTCTTAATACCATTCAACAAAAAACGTCGCCGTCAAGCAAAAGTTATTTTCACCGCGGCGCAGGCAAAATCCTTACACGATGGCCAACGGCCCAGGACCGGAGCCGCTCCATTCGTCGAATTCCAGGCCAAACATCCACGCCTTTGTCCATAACACAAACGTCCCGGCCGCAAGCCATCCATCGCCGGGCGCTTCCAGACGTCCATCCTTCCGGCGACGGGAAGGTATGTTGTCATGGGACCGGGTGCCGCAATCCACGGGCATCCTCCTGATCTCGAAAGCTACCGCATGTGGACGCGCTTTTCAAAGTGCCGCCCGAGGACTACCGTGGAAACCAACACCATGAACCAATACGGGACCCAACGAATGGCCGACCTGCCGGCCTGGCACTGGAACGAAATTCAGCAGGTCGGCACCGACTACACGGATGTGGCGGAAGTCGAACGCTACGAGCAACGCATGGGCGAGTTTCGAAACCTCCCGGCGGAAGATGCGGCGATCCTGGACACGCTGGCGCTGCCCAAGGGAACGCACCTCCTGGAGATCGGCACCGGCTCGGGCCATTTTGCGCGCGCGGCGGCCAGGGCCGGTCATCACGTCACGGCGCTGGATGTTTCACCCGCCATGCTGCGATACGCGGAGAATCGAGCCACAGTGGAAGGGCTGACTGACATCGAGTTTCAACACGCCGGCTTTCTCACATTCAAAGCCGGGCCGGCCACATTTGATGCGGCCGTCTCTGTGGCCGTGTTGCATCACCTGCCCGACTTGTGGAAAGCCCAGGCGTTGGACAACATCCACCGGGTGTTGAAGCCCGGCGGACGGTTCCTGTTGTGCGATGTTGTGTTCGGTTCAAAGAACCATGATCTTCATTCGCAGTTCGACGCCTTTGTGAACGCGATGCCCAAACCCATGCGCGAGGGAACCGTTCTCCACATTGCCCGGGAATACAGCACGCTCGATTGGATCATGGAAGGCCTGTTGACGCGGGCCGGTTTCGCCATCGAGCGCATCGTGGATGTCCATGCACCGCTGATCCAGTATTTGTGCAAGGTGAATTGATATGGCCACATTGATTGCAAAGCCCACTGTGCTCCAAGCGGCCGGACAGCCGCCGAAAGTGATCGAGGAGTTTGTCGGCCAGGTGAACTCCAAAACCGAGGCGGTCAGCATCGCCCGGATGAAGAGTCCCGGCGGCTGGTCGGAGCCCGGCCAGACACCGCAGTTCGATGAATATACCGTCGTGTTGCGCGGGTGTCTGCACATCCAACTGAAAGACCGCGCCTTTGACGTGCAACCGGGCCAAGCGGTGATCATCCCGGCGGGCGAATGGGTGCAATACAGCACACCGTCGCCGGAGGGCGCGGAATACATCGCCGTGTGCCTGCCGGCCTTCTCACCGGCGCTGGTCCGCCGGGATGTTGAATGAACCGGGACCGACTGCCGTCTGGCCGGAGCCCCAAGCCTTGATACCAGAGTCGGACAGCTTTGGCACTTGACCACGCTGCATTTGGAACTACCCTCGCCGCATGAATGCACACCCACAATCCCTTGCACCGATGACCTCGCTACAAACAACTTCCAGTCGTTCGATTTCGCGCCGGGATTTCATCGGGACCACTGCCAGCGTCCTCGGCACGGCGTCCCTGGGTGTCGCCGCATTGCAAGCGGCCGCGGATGAAAAACCGGCCAAGGGCATCCGCGTCGGGATGCTGACCGCGCCGGTGACCAAGGAACCGTTCGACCAGGTGCTCGACATGGCCAAGCGTTGCGGGATCGGGGCGCTGGAAGTGCTGTCCACCCCGGGCAACAAGCACATCGACCCGATGACGTTTGGCCAGGCGGAGGCGGACAC
>CAZAAF010000696.1:0-2101 GCA_964482575.1 uncultured Verrucomicrobiota bacterium
CCGGAGGGTGCGGGCGAAGGTAAGACCGGTGAGACGAAAAATCTCCACATCGGAAATACCAAACAGGGGGCGTTGCTTGCTTGCGGCCGGCTCCAGCGGGGGCAGGCTCAGAGGGAGGTTGCCGGGCAGGTGAAGGGTCGCGGTTTGTTTTCCGGCCTCGTCCCTCGCGATCCCCAGCCAGTCGGTTTCCGACTTGGGCCCATGCGGCGAGGAATAGAGCAGCCGTCCGTTCTGGTCGAACACCTTGACGATGAACTGGAGCGCCGTCTCGTCGCCAAAGATGAAACGCAGGGAGGTTTCGACCTGGGGCCAGTATGCCGGCTCGTGCAACCGGCGGATCTTCGGATATGTCACGATCCCGATCTCATTGTCGATCTGCTGGTAATGAGCTTGGGCGATGATGAACAGAAAGACGAAACCCACCACCAGCAGCACGATTCCGGACGACACCGCCGACAGCAGGGTGATCTTCAGCTTGAATGAGCCGGGTCTCATTTATGGAGTCTTGCGAAAACGGTAGCCGACTCCCCGAACGGTTTCAATGAATCCGTTGGCGTCGTTCGGATTGAGTTTTTTGCGCAGACGCTGGATATTCACATCCACAAGGTTGGTCTGCGGATCGAAATCATAGCCCCAGACGTGCTCCAGTATCTGGGCGCGCGTCAGTACGCGACCGGCCGAGCGCAAAAAATACTCCAGCAAACTGAACTCGCGCGGCGTAACCTCGATGCCCTGGCCGTTCACGGTGATCTGCCGCGTCAGCAGATTGACTGTCAGGGGCCCTGCACTCAGGAGGCTCAGCGTGTCACCCGTGGCCCGGCGCGTCACCGCATGCATGCGTGCGACGAGTTCCTGAATGTGGAACGGCTTGGTTAGATAATCGTCCGCGCCCTGATTGAGGCCTTCCACGCGTTCGTTGGGAGCCGTCCGTGCCGTCAACAGGATGATCGGTACGGTGTTCTTCTGTTCCCGCAGATTGCGCAGGATGCTGAGCCCGTCCCGCCCGGGCAGCATGATGTCTAGCACGATTACGTCGAAGGGCTGCGACCGGGCCAGCGCGTAGGCCTCATCGCCATGGTGGCTTAGTGTGACGCTGAATCCCTGGGGCTCCAGTCCCTTGCGAATGAACCCCGCGATTTTCTTCTCATCTTCAACGACCAGGACTTTCACAACGGCAGGATACGGCGGCGCGGGATCAAAGCCAAGTGCCGCCGCAATTACAAAGTTGTCATGCTGCCATGGGGGAAATTGTCATCCGGCCACCGTTGAATACGCGTAGGAACGATATCATGAATTTGTCGACGCACAACCGGTCCTGGAAACGCCCTCTGGCGATTGTGTGGAGGGCCGTGATCATGACGGCCTGCATGGCCAGCCCGATGGAGGCGCAGGATCAGACCGTGTCATCCCCGCCCGAGGACGCTCCCCGTCACGGCCCCGGCCGGGAGGACCCTGTCGCCAGGCTGACAACCGCGCTGGGTCTCACACCCAGCCAGCAAAACGAGGTCAAAACCCTCTTCGAGACGATGCGCCTGAAGATGACGGAGATCCGTGACGACTCGATCCTGTCGAGGGAGGCCAAGATCACCCTGATGCAGGAGCTGCGTGCGTCCACCGACACGGCCATCAAGGCCCTGTTGACCGCTGACCAGCAGAAGAAATTCGACGAGTTCCAAAAAAATCACCCGCATCGGCCGGGCGATCCCCGACGTGACCGAAGACCGGACAGTCAGTCGGCGGTCGGACCGGGAGACCGGCCGGGAATCCCCGTCTAATCCCATGAACCGCACTGCACAACAAAACTCCAACAGCACCCCCCCGCTGTCCTTTTGGTGCGAGGCGGCATTGGATACCATCACCTGTCGCGCACGACGCAATGGGGCGGGGGACCTTGTGGACTGCCTGAGTCCGGACGCGCCTCGATGTCGTTACGCCCTGAGCTTTGGCCCGGGCTACTTCTGTTGTCATCCGGAGCGATGGGACATCGCAAATAGAACACAAGCGAGGATCCCGCCGCAGGAAACCGGAAACGATCTTCAGAAAACCCGATGTCACCCATGATTCCCATACCCCCGTTGAGAACACTCCGCACAACAATGAC
>CAZAAF010000697.1:0-2096 GCA_964482575.1 uncultured Verrucomicrobiota bacterium
GGGCGCCGCCTGCTCGAAGGGAACCAGCAACTCCTCGGCATTGCGAACTATCACGTGTATTCCCAGCTTTCCCCGTATCCTCTGGACGAAAGGCTCTGGCGGTTGCGCACATCAAGTCTGGGGGACATCCGAAAAGCCTCGCTGTCGTCCGAACAGGCTTTGGCCCTGTGCCTTGTGGCACTGACCGCGTCGTTGGCCGAGATGCCGGATGGCGATCCGACAAACTCCCCGTTGAATCCCGGGAACCGGTCGCGTTTCGCGGCCGAGGTGGATTCGTTGAGGCAAATGCTCGGCGATGCGTGCCTGTTGTATGAGGTCAACCAGGTCCACCCGTACCTGACGTGGCGCGAGAACCTCCTTTTTGGGGTGGCGGAAACGCGTAACAGTCGCAGCGGCCGTTTGGTGGACCAGGCGGTGCTGGACTTTGTCGGCCAGGAGGGACTTAAAGAATCACTCACACAGTTTGGTCTCGAATTCGGAATCGGCCGGCTGGGAGGCAACCTGTCCGGCGGTCAGGGCCAGTTGGTTGCACTCAGTCGCGTCCTGTTGCGGCGGACTCCAGTGCTGGTGGTAGATGAACCCACGTCCGCCCTGGACCCTGCGAGCCGCGCAACCGTTGCCGCGCTGTTCAGGGAATGGAAGCAAAACAGGATTATCATCGCCGTCAGTCACGATACGGAGTTCATCCGGGAGGCCGACGAAGTCCGCCTGATGGAAGGGGGGCGGCTGGTGGCCTCCGGAACATTTGAGGAACTGGAGCGGAGTTCGGAGGTTTTTCGCAGGACGATCAAACACCCATGAAACCATTCTCCCTGGATGTGGCCGCCCGAATCCGGATTCTGAGCACCTGTTCGCTATTTGCAGGGGTTCCTGCGGCGGACCGTGCCTTGCTGGCCGAGATGATGGAGACAGAACAATTGTACGCGGGCGAAAGGCTCTTCGAGGCGGGGGAAGCGTCCGACCGGGTTTATATCGTGAGCGAAGGACGCTTGGTTGTAGTTCTCCCGGGCCAGTCGCAGCCGGTCCGGGTGCTTGGCCCGGGTGACGTTATCGGCGAGTATGGGATGTTCCTGGGTCACGGACGGAGTGCGACCGTCCAGGCCGAGACCGACACGGTGCTGGCGTCGCTCGACTACACCCGCTTCCGTTCATTCCTGCTTCGGTTTCCGGGAGCCACGCTGGTGCTGTTCCAAACGGCGGTTGAGCGCCTTGTTGCCGCGGAGAACCGGCACCACAGTGGCTGGCATGCGTAGAGCGTCGGCCCTTTTCCTGCCGAACCCGTTTGCCGTTGGACGGCGTCAGTGGGGGCGCTTGCCGGGCGCGGAGGTTTCACGAGCAGGCGGAGGATGAACGTGATGTCTATACCGGGTTGGTTTTCGAAATTCACCGTGCCACCGGTGGCTAATACTTCTCCGGCACAAACGTCTGCTCCTCGATGGGGGGACGCACATAAGGATGCTTGGTGTCCAGCGGTGGGAGCTTGATCGGTTTCGGGGTGAGATCCTTGTAGGGGATCAGGCTCAACAGGTGCGCCATGCAGTTGAGCCGTGCCTTGCGCTTGTCGTCGGCGTTCACCACGTACCAGGGCGCCTGCTTGATGTCCGTGTGGGAGAACATCTCATCCTTGGCCCGCGAGTATTCCACCCATCGGCTGCGCGATTCCAAATCCATGGGGCTGAGTTTCCATCGCTTTGTGGGATCATGGATGCGCGCCTGGAAGCGCCTTTCCTGTTCCGCATCGCTGACGGAGAACCAGTACTTGATGAGAAGGATGCCCGAGCGAATCAGCATCCGCTCGAATTCCGGGCAGGAATGGAAAAACTCCTCCACCTCCGCCGCAGTGCAGAAGCCCATGACGCGCTCCACGCCCGCGCGGTTGTACCAACTCCGATCAAACAGCACCATCTCGCCCGCGGCCGGCAGGTGCGGCACATACCGCTGGAAGTACCACTGGGTTTTCTCGCGTTCCGTGGGCGCCACCAGGGCCACGACGCGGCAGACACGCGGATTCAGGCACTCGGTGATGCGCTTGATGGTGCCTCCCTTGCCGGCGGCATCGCGTCCCTCAAAAATCACCACCACCTTCAGTTGCTTGA
>CAZAAF010000698.1:0-2095 GCA_964482575.1 uncultured Verrucomicrobiota bacterium
ATTCCCATGATTGTCCATTTCTAGGACAGAAGGCCGGCCATGTCAAACGACAGTCGCGGCCTTGGGCGGTCGCCGCAAGTCTTCAACGGCTTGAGCTTTCCTCTGTTCGCCCGACACGGTATACAGAGTGTCCGTGTTCAACACACAACCAACGAGTGTCCGTCTGGAGAACATTCCATGAAGCTGAATCGAAACGGGTTGATATGGGGATTCCTGGCTGCCGCACTGGCACTGGCGGTTTCAGCGGTTGCCGCCCCGCCGCCGAACATCGTCATCATTCTTGCCGACGATCTCGGCTATGGCGACCTGGCGTGCTACGGGCATCCGAAGTTCAAGACGCCATGCCTCGATCGCATGGCGGCCGAGGGCGCGCGGTTGACGCAGTTTAACGCCGCGATGCCCTACTGCGCGCCGAGCCGCGCGTCGCTCATGACCGGCCGCTATCCGTTTCGTTGCGGGATGACAAACAACCCGACGCCGGACGCCACGCCGGAGCTGGACAAGCTGGGGCTGCCGCTGTCGGAGATCACGCTGGCGCAGCTTTTCAAGAACGCCAGCTACGCGACCTGCTGCATTGGCAAATGGCACCTCGGCCACCAACCGGAGTTCTTGCCGACGCGGCGCGGCTTTGACGAGTACCTCGGCATCCCTTACAGCAACGACATGCGGCCGGTGCACCTGCTCGAGGGTGAGCGCGTGGTCGAGTACCCGGTCGTGCAGGCGACGCTGACGAAGCGTTACACGCGGCGCGCCATCGAGTTTGTCGAGCGCCACAAGGACGGGCCGTTTTTCCTCTACCTGCCGCACGCCATGCCGCACAAGCCGCTTGCTTGTTCGGAGGAGTTTTACAGGAAATCCGGCGAGGGCCTTTACGCGGACGTCATGGCCGAACTCGACAACCAGATTGGCGAACTGGCCGCTGCGTTGAAGCGGCTGGGCCTCGACGAGAGGACGCTCGTGATTTTCAGCAGCGACAACGGCCCGTGGTTTGGCGGCAGTACCGGCGGTTTGCGCGGCATGAAAGGGGCACCGTGGGAAGGCGGTTACCGGGTGCCGTGCATCGCTCGTTGGCCCGGACGCATCCCGGCCGGCCACGTCAGCCATGCGCCGGCGCTGATGATGGACTTGTTTGTCACCGTGTTGAAAGCGGCGGGCATTGAACCGCCGCGCGACCGGGTGCTGGACGGGCGGGATATCATGCCGTTGCTGACCAGCGATGCCAGGAGTCCGCACGAGGTTGTTTTTGGCATGGCTGGCCCGCGGTTGGACACGGTGCGCGACGAACGATGGAAGCTGCACGTCCTGATGCCGCACGATTGGAAAATGGGCAAGCCGGGCGAACGGTGGATTGACCCGCGCGGCCCCGACGGCGTGACGATCCTCGCGCCCTACGAGCAGTACCAGCCGACCGACCATCCCGGTTTGCGCACCGGCGATGCGCCATCGGCGATGGCTTTGTTTGACCTGCAAAATGACCCCGGCGAACAACACAACGTCGCGGACCAGCATCCGGATATCGTTGCGCGTCTCAAGGCGCTCTATGATCGGATGAACAAGGAAGTCCCGCCGCCGCCCGCGCCGAAGGGCAGGGGAGGAACGGGAAAGCACGCCGCTGGCGCTTGATGAAAACCGGGATGAACTCATTACCATTATCAGTGAAGAACGGGGTGGCGGCGGTCGCACTGCTGCTGGCCATGGCGTTTACCGCGGCACGGGCGGATTACTGCCCGCCATCCTCGCGTGCCTCGGACGGGATGCGCGACATCATGTTGATCTACGGCGAACCGGGGCAATGGAAGCCGGAACACTTCCTGCCCTACGTGGCGTATCTGGACCGGCAGGGGAAACCCCGCGATTGGTTTTACGACGCCTATTTGTTCATGATGTTTGGCGGCGCGCCCTCGGGGCAGGCTTACATTGACGGCGCCACCCGCCGCAAGGATTGGGATTTTTTCATCAACGAAGAGTTTGCGCCGGGTCGCGAGTTGGCGGCGCTGGACTCGGCCATCGAAACCGCGGCCCAAACGCTCGGTCGCGCGCCGGTCGTGCCGGTGATCGTGATGTCCCGCACCGTGAAGTTATAGCCGGGATTGCC
>CAZAAF010000699.1:0-2090 GCA_964482575.1 uncultured Verrucomicrobiota bacterium
AACTGTGGATGCAACGTAGCAGGTCGTCGCGACCGCGACAATCCTGCCGGGGAACCGAAGCGCGGGGGTGCGACGCTCGATTGGGGCGGTTTGCTTTCGAGCGTGCCATCGGGGCCTCTCTGCGGCGGTCGCATCCGGCCGTCCGCCCCGGGCTTGCCGCCATCCCAACCGCGCCGTAGAGTTCGTTTCATGAGTTCGCTGCGATTCGGCTTCATTACGCTGGCGGTCGCGCTGGTTGCCCATGGCGCGGCGGGCCAGACGCCACCGGCCGATGCCCGCGCTGCCGTGCCGGCGGTGGCACTGGTGGAGAAGCCGTGGGAGAAACTGTCGCACAAGAAACTGATGGAGTTTGGCGAGAAGGCGCTCGGTCCCGACCCGCACATGTGGCGGCATGGCGAGACCGAGCATTTCGTCTTCCACTTTCATGAATTGTCCGACGCGCAAAAGGTGGGCGAACTGGCCGAGGCCTACTACCGCCAGATTCAGATCGACTTGGGCGTCAATCAGGACCGGCTGGCGCGCAAGAACCACGTGTTCATTTACGATGACGAGGAGGCCTGGCAGCAGTTCGTCAAGGTCATCCGCCTGGATGAATGGGCGATGGGCGTGGCGCGACGCACGGAACTGTTTCTCTACAGCCCGAGGGGGCGTGGTTTTGCGACCGGCTCGCTGGGACATGAAATCGCGCACTGTATTTTCTACCGCTTCGTGTCCAACCCGATCCCGCTCTGGCTCAACGAGGGGTTTGCTGAATTCGAACGCGGTCACGCCTACGCGAAGTTCAAGGGGTTGGACGAACGCCGGGTTGCAGGCGGGAGTCACGCGGGTTTTCCCTTGAAACGGCTGTTCGCCGCGACGAAGTATCCGAAGGAGGAGGAGGTTTCGTCGTTTTACGCAACGAGTGAGCGAGTGGTGCGGTTCCTGTTGACGACGCAGGACCGGAGGAAATTCCTGCCGTTCGTACAGATGGTGGCTGGCGGAGCGAAGTCCGAGGACGCGCTGTTGTTTCTCTATCACGACACGTTCAAGAGTTTCTCGGTGTTTGCGGAGGCGTTCGACCGGTTCAACCACCCGCCGGTGGACAAATACGGGAGGCCGCTGCCCTGAGCGGGCTGCCGTGGTGGAGACAGCCACCGCGCGCGGGCGGCCAGTCCGGTTGACAATCCCGGGGGCGAGTGCTAGGTTGCGCCACCGTTTTGGTGAGTGCAGTGAGTGCATATGATGTGTCGCTCCCGGGAGACGACAAGGAAGATTTTGCGTTAATGAAAGCCGCCAGAGCCGATCATTCAGGCACGTTTGATTTCATCACCCTCAACCTGCCCCAAACGCCGACTGTCGTCAGGCCGAGCGGATTTCACGTCTCGCCGCGGGGTATGACGTTTCACAGCGAGCGCCGTCTGGCACCTTGGACCGAAGTCGAGGTGGAGGTGGACGCGCCCGCGCAGGGCCAAAAACGTCGCGCCGTCCGCTGCGCTGGCATCGTTGTCGAGTGCGCCCAGTCGTCCAACCGCGCCGGCTACGACATCACGCTGGTCTTTCTCGAACTCAGCAAACGTACCCTGGCCGATCTCACCAAACTTTCCCGCCTTCCCGCCCGTTTCACCGCGCCCCGCAACGTCGCGGTGGGATTCCGCGGCTGACCCCGGACGGGCCGCATGGACTTTTTCCAGCGCCTGCTTCAAGCCGCCGTCGAACAACGGGCTTCGGACCTTCATTTGAAGGCCGGCGCCGTGCCGGTCCTGCGCATCGCGCGCGAGCTTCATCCCGTGGAGGCCGAACCCCTCACCGAGGAGCAGATGCGCGGGCTGGTCGGGTCGCTCTTGCCGGCGCATTTCCGGGACACTTTTGAGCAGCAGCACGAGGCGGATTTTTCCTACTCGGCGGAAGGCATCGGACGGTTCCGCGTCAACATTTTCCAGCAGCGTGGCCGACTTTGCATCGCTCTGCGCCACGTCAAGACCGGGATCCCGGGCTTTGAAAAACTCGGCCTGCCCGCGGACATGCTGCGCAAGGTCGCCTCGACCTCCGGCGGGATCATCGTGGTGGCGGGGCCGTCCGTCTCCGGCAAGTCCACCACCCTCGCGGCCCTC
>CAZAAF010000700.1:0-2084 GCA_964482575.1 uncultured Verrucomicrobiota bacterium
GCCGGCGGGGGCGGAAAAAACTACTCTACAAGGCTCTGGGTTGTCGCACGCCGGCTGGTGAGGGTCGCCGGCATCGAGGATGCGGCAACGCGTGTCAACGAAATGAAATCAAGCGTCAAATTTGTGCTCCTGCTCGCGCTCATGGCCATCGTGGCCATGGTCGCGTTCGGTCTGGGCCGCCGGCAGATCGCCGGGCCGGGCGAGACGGTGCCGGCGCCAACGGAACCGGCGACCGCCGCTTCCGCCAAAGCCCCTTCCACCGCCGTTCACGCGCCCACGGTGGCGGCTCGCGAGCCGCTGACGAAGGCCCTGGCCCTGCGCGAGGCGGGCAAGCTCGCGGAGACGCGCGAGGCATTGCGCGACCTGCTGCCCCATGTCAACGACGCGGCCTTCGTGGCGGAGATCCAGAAGGCGCTCGGCGAAGTGAATCTGCAGTTGTTGCTGACCCCCTCGCCCGCGCCGGAAAAGGTGGACTATGTGGTGCAGCCCGGCGACAGCCTGGCGCGCATCGCCAGGCAACACAACACCACCATCGAGGTCATCCAGAAGGTCAACGGCCTGAAGGAGACGATCATCCAACCCGCCCAGCGCCTGCGCGTGACGCCGACCAAGCTGGCCGTGGCGGTCAGCAAGAGCGCGAACACGCTGCTCGTGACCGACGACGGCAAGTTCTTCAAGCAGTACCGCTGCGGCACCGGCCAGTACAGCACCACGCCGGTCGGCACGTTCAAGATCACCGACCGCATCCCGAACCCGCCGTGGTGGAAGGACGGCCAGACGATTCCCTTTGGCGACAAGGCCAACGTCCTGGGCAAGTATTGGCTCGCGCTCGACATTCCCCACTACGGCATCCACGGCACGTGGGAACCGGAGACCATCGGTCACCAGTCCAGCCAGGGCTGCATCCGGCTCATCAACGAAGACGTGGAGGAATTGTTCATCATCCTGCCGGCGGGCACGCCGGTCATCGTGACGGAGTAAGCCATGCGTCCAGCCACCCCCAAACTCATCACCTACGATTTTGAGAAGCCGATCCTCGAACTGGAGCGGAAGCTCGACGAGCTGCGCCGCATGGCCACCGAGCAGAAGGTGGACCTCCATGACCAGATTGCGGAAATGGAAAAGACCGTCGAGGAAACCAAGGAGCGTGTCTATACGCATCTCTCCGCGTGGCAGCGCGTCCAGCTCGCCCGCCATCCGGTCCGGCCCTACACGCTCGACTATCTCAACGCCATCGCCACGGATTTCATCGAGCTGCACGGCGACCGCCGTTTCAGCGATGACCGGGCCATGGTCGGCGGGTTTGCAACCCTGGACGGCGTGCGCGTCGTGGTCGTCGGCCACCAGAAGGGGCGCGACACGAAGGAGAACATCATGCGCAACTTCGGTTGCGCGCATCCGGAGGGTTACCGGAAGGCGATGCGGCTGATGCAGATGGCCGAACGGTTTGGCCTGCCCATCGTCACCATCATCGACACCCCCGGCGCGTATCCCGGCATCGGCGCCGAGGAACGCCACATCGCCGAGGCCATCGCCGCCAATCTCCGGGACATGATGGCGTTGCGCGTGCCCATCGTGGCCGTCGTCATCGGCGAGGGCGGCAGCGGCGGCGCGCTCGGCATCGGCATCGCCAACCGCGTGCTCATCCTGGAAAACGCCTACTATTCCGTCATCTCCCCCGAAGGCTGCGCCGCGATCCTGTGGAAGGACCGCGCCGCCACGCCCAAAGCGGCCGAAGCCCTCCGGCTCAATGCGAAGGATTTGCTGGAGTTCAAGCTGGTGGACGAGGTCATTCCCGAACCCCTCGGCGGGGCGCATCGCGACCCGGCCAAGGCGGCGGCGACGTTGAAAGGCGTGCTCCTCAAGCACCTGCGCGAGTTGGGCAAGCTGACGACCGACGAGATCCTGAACCAGCGCTACGCCAAGTTCCGCGAGATGGGCCAGTTTGATTTCGTCGTCCCCGGCGGGAATGTCTGAGGTGGTTTAAGCGTTAGCCGCAAACCGCAGCCCGGATCGCAGCCCGAATCGTAGCCCGCCACTCCGTGGCGGGGAATAGTATTATTCATGTCCCGCGACGGAGTCGC
>CAZAAF010000701.1:0-2074 GCA_964482575.1 uncultured Verrucomicrobiota bacterium
TACATGAACCGTACCAATGCGACGGGACAGTCGGTGTACGGCAGTGTGAACGATTATTACAAGGAAATGTCCGGCGGGACGTTCCGGTTCGAGGGGAAGGTGTACGATCCCGTGCAGGTCAACAAGAAGCGCGACGAGTTTCTGCCGGGAACCCAGATGGCAACCAAGACCGCCTTCTTTACGGAGGCTCTGGACGCGTTGCTGGCGCGCGAGGGCACGAACACGCTGGCGAACGCGGACGGGTTGTTGTTCCTCTTTGCCGGTGACCGTGTTCCGCAGATCAGCCGCGGCAGTCTGTTCTGGCCGCACCGCAGCAACACGAAATATCGCGGCAAGCAATGGCCGTATGTCATCTGTCCCGAAGGCGGGCCGTTCATGAGTTCCGTCAGCTTGTTCGGCCACGAGTTCGGCCATCTGCTCGGGCTGCCGGACCTTTATGCGCGACCGGAGAATCCAGGCTCCGAGGGCATGTGGGTCTGGTGTGCGATGTCGAACCAGATCAACGGCGGCCAGCCCCAGCATTTCTGCGCCTGGAGCAAGGAACAACTCGGATGGATCCGGCCGGCGGTGATCGACCCGACGGTGAAACAAAAGCTGATCCTCGCGCCGGTCGAGGGGTCGGCGAGCGAATGTTTCAAAATCCTTGTCCGGCCGGATGGCAGCGAATACTTCCTGCTGGAAAACCGGCGGCGCAAGGGTTTCGACCTCAATCTGCCCGGCGAGGGATTGCTCATTTGCCGCGTGGTCCGTGGTCGTCCGGTGCTGGAAGAGTCGCACGGCGTCGAAGGACCGTTGGGGCCGCGCGTCTATTTGCGGTCGGTGCCTTATCCCAGCGCGTCGAACAACGCCTTCACGCCCTACACCACGCCCTCCAGCCGGGCCCAGCTCGGTGGCGGTTTCCCCGTTCACATCACCAACATCCACCAGCTCGACGACGGGCGCGTCACGTTCCAGATTGGATACGAGTACGAGTAGGTGGCGGGAGGCAGGAGCCTGCGCGGCGTTCCCAAACGCGCCGGGGCTCAGGCGGGATGGGAACTGGAGGGCATCGTGAACACCAACACCGTCCATCCGGGGCGATCATTCCGCAAAACGAGATCGCCGTGATGAGCGCGCGCAATTTCCCGTGAGAGGCTTAATCCGAGACCGACGCCGTCCACATGGCGGCCGCGGGACTTGTCTGCCCGGTATAAACGATGGAAGACGCGGTCCCGGTCCTCGGGGGGGATCGCCTGGCCGGTGTTGGCCATGCTCAATGAGACGAGGCCCGCCAACATTCGCAACTGGATTTCCACCTGGCCATGCTCTTCGTTGAATTTCACGGCGTTGCTGACGAGGTTCCGCAGTAACTGGTTCAGGAGGTCGGCATCGGCTTCCACCCAGACATCGCGAGCGATGTCCGCCCGCACGGAAAGATGCGGAGCCATGCAGCGAAGATCGTCCTCGGCGGAAGTCGCGAGGGCGCTGAGGTCCACTCGGCTCAGGGTCAACGGCAACCGGCCCGCATCGGCCTGGGCGAGCAGCAACAGCTTGCGCACAATGGCATTCAGCCGCTGTACCTCCTGCAACCATTCCATACACGCTAGTTGTTCTGGGGAACCGTCCGGCGCGTTTTGCAGTGCCTGGTCAATCTGGCCTTGCAGGATGGTCAGCGGGGTGTTCAGTTCGTGGGCGGCGTCCGCGCTAAAACGGGAGGCTTGTTGAAAACTGCGTTCCAGGCGGTCCAACATGGTGTTGATGACTTCAATGAGATGCTGGAACTCGCGGGCGGCGCTGGTGGGGGGTATGCGTTGCCAGAGTTGCTGGACGGTGATGTGGCTGGCGGTCTGGGCGATGAGTTGAACCGGTTGCAGGGCTTGTCGTGCCAGCAACCATCCCGCGGCCAGCAGGGAGATGAGCGCAACGGGCACGGCGATGGCGAACGTGATGTAATACTGTCTCAGGCGCGCGTTGGTCTCGGCCAGATTCTTGCCGATGAGCAGGGTGTATTGTTCGTTGCCCATGATGAGCGCGCGCCAGATTTTGTCATCCACGCGGAGCGTGGTGAACACAGGCGCCCGGAGGGTGCGGGCGA
>CAZAAF010000702.1:0-776 GCA_964482575.1 uncultured Verrucomicrobiota bacterium
GCGCGCCACGAGGGTGCGTTTGACGACGTCGATGCCGCCGCCGTGCGGGCTTTTTGTCCGCAGGCAGACGCCATCGCCGATCTCGAAGCCCGTCGCGTCCGTGAGCGTGATCTCCTGGTCGAACCAATCGCTGTCCTGCGCCAGCGTCGTGCTGACGGACGGTTCCTTGAGGAGCACCGTCTGCGCGCCGCTGCCGGCCAGGCGGATGTTGGATTGGAGATGGATCGCGTTCCGCAGCCGGTAGGTGCCCGGGAGGATCTTCACCGTGCCGCCGCCGAGGCGCACGACGCAATCCACCGCCGCCTGGATCGCCTTGTCCGTCGTGCCGGCGATGTCCGCACCCGACGGGCCGACCGTGAGGGTGAGGCGCTGGTCCCACACGGGTTCCCGGACGGAATCCCCGAGCGTGGCGCGCGGGACGTTTTGGGGCGGCGCCTCCGCGGCAACGACGGCGAGGACAACAGCGGTGAGCAGGCCCACGGCGGCAGGGATCGTTTTCATGGTCGATGGATGCACAAACAGGATGCCAGACAGCCCGCGGAAATGCGGCGGCTCAATCCAGCGGTCCTTTCTCGAAATCGGATTCGTTGACCCAGCCGGCCTTGAGCTTCTCGCCCTTCATGTAGCGCTCGTAAAAGTTGCGCTGGGCTTCATGGGCGTACGGCTCCGCCTCGAACACGCCGCCGTGGCCGGACATGCGCGGGTCCTCCTGCGCCTTGAGTTCGTCGAAGAGCTGCTGCTGCATCCGGGCTTTGCGCTCCTGCTGGTCCGCGTTC
>CAZAAF010000702.1:786-2068 GCA_964482575.1 uncultured Verrucomicrobiota bacterium
GAGGTTCTTCAGGCAATCGGGATCGTTTTTCAGGTCGTAAAGCTCCTCGGCCACGCGCCGGCCGAAGCACGCCGCCCAATGCCGGTCGCCCGCGTCCCGGCGATGGGCGTCGAGGATCACGGTCTTCGTCGCGCCGCCGTCGGTGTTGAGATAACCGGCCTCGGGATTGCCGGCGGGCCAGCGCGACGGCTCAAAGTTGCGCAGGTACATCCAGCCGTCGGTCACGAGGCTGCGGATCGGATAGCCCCAGTCGTGCGGTCGCCCGGTGTCGTGGCGTTCCTGGCCGAGCAGGACGTGGTCGCGCGCGGGATTGACGCGGCCGGCTTTGTCCGACCGGAAAATGTCGGTGAGGCTGCGGCCCGCGGCGGGTGCCAGGCCGGTCTGCGCCCAGGCCACGCCGGCCACCTCGACAAACGTCGGCGCGAAATCAATGAAACTGACGAAGTCGCTGACGACGCGGCCCGGCGCGCGGATGCCGCGTTTCCACATCACGGCCAGCGGCATGTGGTTGGAGATCTCGTATTCATTGCCCTTCGCGCGCGGAAACGGCATGCCGTTGTCGGAGGTGACAACGACGAGCGTGTTGTCGAGCTGGCCGCGCCGTTCGAGTTCCGCCAGCATCCGGCCCAGGTGCCGGTCGAAGTGCTCGACCTCGAACGCATAGTCGAGCATGTCGTTGCGGACCACGTCGTTGTCGGGCCAGTAACCGGGCACGCGGTCCACGTCGGGAAGTTTCTTGCCGCCTTGGGCGACGCCGCTGCCGAATGCGTACGGGCGGTGCGGTTCCGTGGAGCCGTACCAGAAACACCACGGCCGGCCCGGCGGCGTGGCATCGAGGAAGTCGGCGAAGTTGGCGGCGTAATCATTGCGGTTGATGTCCTTCGTGGGCGGCGGCGCGGTGCGCTTGTCGAACCGCCGGCCGGTCATCGCGCGCGGCTTGCCGCCAGCGTCGTTGGCCACACCCGGGGCCCAGCCCTTCGCGGTCACGCCGGCGAAATAACCGTGCTCCGGGAGCGCCTCGGCGTAGGTCTTGAACTCCGGGGGAAAAAAACAGACGTGGTTGCACGCGGCCTTGAGCTGCCATGAGTTCCGGCCGGTGAGGATGCACGCCCGCGAGGGTGCGCACTTGGCGTTGGGCGTGTAAGCGTTGGTGAAGAGCACGCCCTCCCGCGCGACGCGGTCGAACGCGGGCGTCTTCACCCACGGACAGCCGTACGCACCGGCGTGCCCGTAGCTCCAGTCGTCGGCGAGCGCGAAGAGGATGTTGGGCGGACCGGCCTCG
>CAZAAF010000703.1:0-2056 GCA_964482575.1 uncultured Verrucomicrobiota bacterium
GGACGGCGGTCAAGAGCGTGGACGCGGCCCAGCGGGTTCTGGAGGCTGCTCGCGGCGTCTATGTGCTGGCGCCGGGGTGCCCTTATTATGTGTGCGGCGTGTTGGAGGAACTCGACGCGCCGGGGGAGTGGTATGCGGACCCGGATGGCAGGAAATTGTATTTCTGGCCGCCGGCGGGCGGGCCGAAGAACACCCCGGTCGTCGTGCCGGCGCTCAACTCGCTCTTTGTTTTGCAGGGCGACGCGAAGGCGGGCCGGTTCATTGAGAATGTCGGCATCAGCGGTTTTGCGCTGCGTGAATGCCGGGGCCGGGCGATTGACCTGAAGGCCGCGCGCGGCTGCGCGGTGACGGCCTGCGATCTGCGCAACGTGGGTTCCGGTGTTTACCTCGGCGATGACACGCACGCCTGCCGCGTGGCCGGCTGTGACATCACCCAGACGCTCGGCGACGGCGTCACCATCCTTGGCAGCAGCACCGACCACAGCCGTGTCAGCGACCACGTGGTGGACAACAACTACATCTGGGACTTCGGCTGGGGTGCCAGCCATAATCGTTGTGGCGGCGTCTATATGCATCGCTGCGCGCGCTGTCGCGTCACGCACAACCACATCCACGACGGCCCGCGCTATGCGATCGGCATGGACGTTGGCAACGATTGCGAGATTGCCTACAACATCGGCCATCACACCAGCCTGACGACGTGTGACACGAGCCTCATCGAGGCGGCGACCGCCCTGGATTGGCGGTTTTCCATCGAGGAACAGCTCGACCGCAACCGTCGTTTCAACGCCGGCAACTCCATCCATCACAACCGGCTGTACGATTCCGGCGGCTATGGCCGGTCCCCGGCCGGGAAATTCGTCTTCCCGATTTTCTCGTGGGGCATTTATCTCGATCTCGCGTGCAGCGGGTGGAGCGTCCACGACAACGTCGTCTGGAACACCGTCCTCGGCGGTTTCATGCTCAATGCCGGCCTCGACAACACGGTCGAGAACAACGTGTTTGCGGGGGGCAGGCAGAACCAGATCCAGTTCAACCCCTGGCCGAAGTATCCGATGTCCGGCCATCGTTGCGAGCGCAACATCGTGTGGTATGACGGCGGCGCGGCAAGTCTCTACACGGTCCGCCAAATCACCAACGGCATTTGCCGCTTTTCCAGCAATCTCGTTTACTGCGCGGGAGGACTGCCGCGCATTGCCGGCATCCCGGGCGGCGCCCGGCGGGAGAACTGGAGCGAATGGCTCGCCTTGGGGCAGGACGGCGGCTCGCGGCTCGCGGACCCGAAGTTTGTCAACGCGGCCGCCCACGACTACCGGCTTCGACCCGGCTCGCCGGCGCTGGAGCTTGGTTTCAAGCCGGTGGATCTCCGCGACGCGGGCAACTACGCGAGCCCCGACCGGCGGACGTGGCCGCGGCCCGAGATGAAGGTGGTACGCGAGCCGGCGGATTACCGGCCGGCCCGGGCGTTGGTTCCGCAGCAGCCCGTGCTTCGCACTTATGAGGACTATGCCGAGGGCGAGTCCGAACGGGGCGCCAGTGTCGGCGTGGAACCCGGGGTGAGTTCGGTGGCTGTGACCGGGGAAGCCGCGGCTGCTGGCAGGCGCAGCCTCAAGATCACCGATGGTGCCGGCCAGAAACCCTCTTATTTCCCGTACATCACGTATCCGTTGGAGGTCCGCGAGGGCCGGATGCGCGCCGGTTTCGACCTGCGCCTCGAACCGGGGGCGGAGTTTGTTTATGAGTGGCGCGATGATCCCCACAAGTACAACCTCGGCCCGCGGATGGCCGTGGACGCGCAGGGCTGGTTGGTGGCGAACAACAAACGGCTGATTCAACTGCCCCAACGTCAGTGGGTCCGGTTTGACCTGGTGTGCGGTCTGGGCTCGAAATCCACCGGCACGTACGATCTGGTGCTCCGCCTTCCCGGCGTGGCGCCCAGGCGTTTTGACGGCCTGGCCTGTGCGCCCCAGTTCAAGACGTTGAATTGCGTCGTGGTCATGTCGCCGGCGACGGGCCCGGCGGTTTATTATCTCGACAATGTCGGGTTCAACCCGGA
>CAZAAF010000704.1:0-2050 GCA_964482575.1 uncultured Verrucomicrobiota bacterium
GCTCGGCTTGGAAGGCGGCGTCCATACCTCAACGTGGATTGTGTCGGCAGGATTGGCGTATTATATCGGCGCGGTTTTGGGATTGTTCGCGCTTCTTTTCACGCTGCCGCTGCGTGCGTGTTTTGATCCGGCCAACTGGATCATGCACGGCACCGCCACGGGACTGGTCATCAAATATCGTTCCTATCTGAATCGGAAACTCCCGGCGGAGGACGTGCAGGTGGTGAGCTTTGATTTCCCCGAGATCGCCTGGGTCCGCATCGTCAAGGAAACGCAACGTCTGCCTGAGTCGCTTTCCAGATCAGACGAAGGTTTGACAACCCGGTTCCTGACCTATTTGGAATTTCAACTCGTCAATCACGACACGAGGTTTCTCGAACATTATTTGCAGGAAGAACGCAACGGGCAAGAACCGGGCGGAGGCGCGCGATGGAGGGATTTTCCCATGATGGTCATGGGCGATGGAGTTGTCCGGGTTCACTGGAATGACATCACTCCCAACGCAACCCAAACTCTCCAGTGGCTGTCGCGTTCCGCACAAGTGCTGTCTGAAGTCCACACGAAGATAGATTTCGACGAACTCAAAACGCGCAGCATGAAAGAACAAGAGGCCGCGATTTTGCGGGTGGCCCAAGGCGGCAACAATTTCGCCGCACATACCATGTCCCTTCTACTCTTTGACCGGAGATAGGAACAGGCAGACAGTTTTTTCAGGAGTTGCTGTGTGGCGAACACAGGCCCGTGGCCACATCGATGCACGCAGGCCGCTGGTTCCAAACCCGCGTGTTTCTCGCATGAAATGACTTGAGTTGTCGGGGCCTTTTCCGCAACGTCGCTCCACCATGAAGCCGCTTCATTGCCTGCCTGTCATTCTCCTGCCCGTTTGTCTGATGTTGGTCCCCGGCTCCGGTTTCGCCGCCACCAAAACTGCCGATGCACTCGATGCAGCCCGTCTGGGGGCCATCGCCCAAATGTTGCCGGCCACCCCCATGGGTGTGGGCCGGCCCATGACCGACCGTACCGCTTGGGATACACTGGGCACAAACACCGTGTGGCGCAGCGTGATCAAGCGCGCGGAGAAATACCTGCAGCAGCCCGTGCCGGAGCAGCCAGACGACCTTTACCTCGACTTCTCGCGCACCGGCAACCGCACGCACTGGCAGAATGTCGCCTTCGAGCGCCGCAGCCGGATGATCGTGCTGACGATGGCGGAGTGTGTGGAAAACAAAGGGCGTTTCCTGCCAAAGCTCGAAGAACTCATCGCGGCATACTGTGGAGAGAAATGCTGGGTGATGCCGGCGCACGACCGGAAGCTGCTGAATTTCAGTGGCAAGTTCATTGACGTGGACCTCGCCTCCTCGGCATTGGCGTGGAATCTTGGCACCGCGGACTGGCTGCTCGGCGACAAGCTGGGCGCGGCGACGCGGAAACGGATTCGCGAGTGCGTGGAGCGGTTCGTGCTCGGGCCGTGCCGGGCGGCGTATCACGGCGAGCGGCGGCTGGACGGCTGGATGAAGACGACGAACAACTGGAACGCCGTCTGTCTCGCGGGCGTGACCGGCGCGGCCCTGGCGCTGGTGGAATCGCGCGAGGAGCGCGCCCTGTTCGTGGCGGCGGCGGAGCATTATTCGCAGAACTTCCTGAACGGATTCACGCCGGACGGCTATTGCAGCGAAGGGCTGGGCTACTGGGATTACGGTTTCGGTCATTATGTGCTGCTGGCCGAGACGATCCGCCAGGCCACGGGCGGGAAGCTGGACCTGATGGCCCGGCCGGACGTGCGTGCCCCGGCCCTGTTCGGCGCCAACATCGGCATCCTCGGCGGCGTGTCTCCGGCGTTTGCGGATTGCGGCGTCACCACCAAGCCATCGTCGGAAATCATGTGGTTCGTCAACCGCCGCTACGGCATCGGACTGCAGGACTACGAGCGGCTGGACATCCGCCACACGCTTGGCTCGCTGTTCGAGGCGATGATTTACATTTTCCCCAACGCCGCCTCCGAAGCGAAGCCGCCCGCCGGCGACGTCCGCTATGAGGCGGGCATTCGCTC
>CAZAAF010000705.1:0-2050 GCA_964482575.1 uncultured Verrucomicrobiota bacterium
ATTGCAAACGCCGACCTCGTTGGTGAAGTTGTAATGGGCGGTCTTGTCGGTGATGAGCGGCTCGTCCAGTTCCGCGCCCATGAGGGACCAGGTGCCGCTGCTGATATAGACGTGGTCGCGGCCGCGCGCGGGCACGGCGGCGACGGCGCTGGCGGTGTCATGACAGCCAGGCGCGATGACCGGCACGGGACCGAGGCCGGTTTCCTCGCGCACGCTCTTGAGCAACGGCCCGAGGACGGTGCCGGAGGGGACGATCTTCGGCAGGATGCGCTGGGGGATGCCGAGTTTCTTCAACAAGGCGGTGTCCCAGCTCTTCTTGCGGGCGTCGAGGAACTGCGTGGTGCTGGCGATGCTGTACTCGCACACCTTCTTGCCCGAGAACCAGTAGTTGAACAGGTCCGGCATCATCAGGAACGTCGTCGCGCCATCGAGCTGGGGGGACTTCTTCCGCGCCAGCGCGTAGAGCTGGAAGAGGGTGTTGAACTGCATGAACTGCAGGCCGGTGCTGGCGTAGATGGCCTTGCGCGGCACCTTGCGGAGGGCGGCGGCCATGGCCGGGCCATTGCGCGGGTCGCGGTAGCAGACCGGAGGGCCGATCAACTCACCATGGCAGTCGAGCAGGCCGAAGTCCACGCCCCAGGTGTCGATGCCGATGCCGGCGAGGTCGGGGCCGTGCTGCTTGGCCGCGAGCGTGGCGCCGTGCTTGATCTCCTGCCAGAGCCGGAAGGTGTTCCAATAGAGCGTGTCGCCGCAACGCACGCCGCCGTTGGGGAAGCGGTGCACGTCCTCCAGGCGCAGCTTCGCGCCGTCAAAGTGTCCGATCACGCCGCGGCCGCTCTCGGCGCCGAGGTCGAAGGCGAGGAATTTCAGGGTGGCTGACATGAATGGTCTCCGTATGGGTTGCGTTAATCGCTTCGAAAATCAAATCGCACGTTTGTCCACAGCGGCCCGAAGTATAGTGACCCGCCGGGAGGATGCAACCCCGCGCAGACCTCGCGGGCCTGTCCGCTTGAAAATCACCGGAGGATGAAGCCGTGGACGGACACGGGCGCAGGAATGAACAGGGACGACGGGACGACGGGATGGCAGGAAAATGGGCGGCAGGAATATTCGGGGAACACCCGCGCCCGACCTTGCGTGCCGCCTGTCCCCATTCCCGATCCGCGTCTCCGCCCTCACTCCATCTTCAACAACTTCCGCTGCCACGGCAGGAGCAGCTCGCTGATGAGCTTGCGGTCGTGGTCGCGCGCGATGGCCTCGATGGTGGCGCGGCTGGCGATCAGGGCCGGATCGATGCCAAGTTCCTTCGCGTGGGCATCGCGGACGGCCTTGATTTCGCCGGCACGACGCACCGCCTGCCAGTCGGGCTTGGCGCGCGGAACCTTGGGCAAAATGGGATAGTCGTCCGGTTTCACGTCCTGCCCGCAGCGCACCGCCTCGAGCAATCGCTGCCGGCGGGGCGGCGACATCCGCGGCGGGAGCAGCGGATGAAAATCCTTCTGGCACGACGCCATATCAGCAATCTGGATGAGGCGTTCGTTGTTGAGGATATGGAACGGCGGACGGTCCACCGCCTGCGCCTCCTTCTCGCGCCAATGCCACAGTTCGCGCAGGATGGACAGGCCCGCACCATCCAGGACGGACCAGCCCTTGATGCGCCACTCCATCTGCGGATCGCGCTCGCGGGTGATGCCACTGCGCTCGATCAGGTCGGCGCAGCATTGCTGGAGCCATTCGATGCGGCCGAGCCGCGTGAGTTCGCTGCGCAGGATGTCGGACAACGGCTTGAGGTAGTGCGTGTCGGCGATGGCGTACTTGATCATCTTCTCCGGCAGCGGCCGCTGGCCCCAATCGGCCTTTTGCGATGCCTTCTCCAGATGCACGCCGAAATGTTTTTCCACCAGCACGCCGAACCCGGTCTGCGGCACGCCCAGCAGGCGCGCGGCGATGTCGGTGTCGAACACCGCGGCCGGCACAAAGCCCGTCGTCCGCCGCAGGATGCGCAGGTCGAAATCCGCCCCGTGGAGGATCAACTCCCTCCCCTTCAACG
>CAZAAF010000706.1:0-2047 GCA_964482575.1 uncultured Verrucomicrobiota bacterium
TCGGCCTGCAAGCCATCCTCATGCAGGCGGGGGAAAGCGCCGCTGACGATCAGGTCGAACGCATCCCAAGTCTTTCGATAGTGTCGCAGTTCGGTAAAGGAAAACGGCAACAGCGTCAATAGCGCGGTACGCCCCGCCAGCGATTGGCTGACGGCCTGATGCACCGCCGGCTGATGACTGCCCGTCAGAATGAATTGTCCCGGCTTCTTCCGCCGATCCACCAAGCCTTGGAGATAGGAAAGCAACTCTGGCAGTCGTTGGATTTCATCAAGCACGGCGCCGTCAGGGAGTCCGTCCAGAAAGCCCCTCGGGTCATGCTGGGCCTGTGCCCGGACATCCGGTTCTTCCAGCGTCCGATAGGGCTTGGTCGGGAACGCGGCCCGCGCCAGGGTGGTTTTCCCGGATTGCCGCGGACCGAGCACCGTCACCACGGGGTATTCGCGCGCCGCCGCCAGCACTTCCTTCGTCAAATCACGCGTGATCATGCCGCGAGCATAGGTGTGCAAATCTAAAGTTCAAGTTTATATTTGCACGGTCGCCGCCAGCACCTGTGGGCGCAGCCAGCCTGCGCCCCTACTTCATCCGCCACTCCAAGACACCGCCGGAGACTTTCGGCTGGAGCTGGACTTCGAGCCGCAGGGCGGTGGTGGTGATGGGCTTGAAGGTTACGGCATTGAATTTGTCTTTGGCGACGCTGTAGCTGTCGGCGGTCTCGACGCTCTTCCAGTCGTTGCCGTCTTTGTAGAGCAGCTTCCAGCTTTGCGGGACACGGCAGGCGCCGCGGCCGGTGTCGTCGAACCAATAAATCTCGGACGACGAAAGCTGCGTCGGCTTCTCGAAACTGCGCTCGACCCACTCGGCGGTGCCCTTGTGGTCCCACCACGTCATGCGCGGAATGGCGTGATCGTTGGATTTCTTCGGCAACTGGCCATCGAAGCAGGCCTCGACGCTATCGGCGTCGTGGCAGAACGAAGCGGCCCACGGCTCCGGCACCACCACTGTGCGGAACCACGCCTCCATCTCGTTCGGTCCGCGGTTCTCCCACATGCAATAGGGAATCAACGTCAGCGCGTCGGGCTGGTCGCTCTGCGTCATGCGCAGCGTGACGATGCCGCCGAACAGGTCGGGGCGGCGCTGCTCGCTGAACTGCACGGCGCCGGGGAATTTCTTGTCGAGCACCTTGCCATCGTTATCGGCGCCCTCGGCGCAGAAGACGAGCGGGCCGCGCATGACGGCGAAGCGGCCGCGGTCGGCCTTGACCTCGTCCAGCGCGAGCACGCGGCGGACGGGCATCGGCAAGTCCAGCTCGACCACGTCGCCGGTTTTCCAAGGCTTGGAAAAAACCGCATATCCGTTTTCCAATGCTTGGAAACTCTGCGGCGCGCCGTTGATTTTCACGCTCCACTGTTCCGGCTGCGCATCGGCGTAGCGATAGAGCCCGCCGGGCAGCGGCTCGTTCCGCGCCCAGCCGGGGATGCGCAGCTTGAGCGCGAACTGCATTTCTTTTTCCGACGCAACGGTGAGTTTGATTTTCCCACCCCACGGATAGTCGCCCGTCTGCGTCAGCGTCACGACCTGCCCGCCGAGCTGCACCTGCGCGGTGCCGCCGATGAACAGGTTGACGAAGAGCGCGTCGCCGCGCGTGGCATAGACGTAGCCCGGCACGCTCGGCACCATGCGCACGACGTTGACCGGGCAGCACGAGCAGCCGAACCAAGGGCTGCGCTTGTAGTTGGCACGGCTCTCCAGCGGATTCGGATAGAAGAACGCGTCGCCGGTCAGTGCGACGCCGGAGAGGAAGCCGTTATAGAGGATATGTTCGAGCACGTTCGCGTATTTCGCCTCGCCGTGGAGCAGGAACATGCGCTGGTTCCAGAGCGCGTTGGCGATCGCGGCGCAGGTTTCGTTGTAGGCGCTCGCATTGGGCAACTCGAAGTTTTCGCCGAACGCTTCGCCCGCGTGGCGCGCGCCGATGCCGCCGGTCAGGTAGAGCTTTTTCCCGGCGACGTTGTCCCAGATGCGGTCAATCGCGGCGATGAGCTTGGCG
>CAZAAF010000707.1:0-2047 GCA_964482575.1 uncultured Verrucomicrobiota bacterium
CCGGGTCCAGTCGTTCGGCCACAATCCCTACGTGGAAGCGCCGGCTTCCCCGGGCTTGGGTTTCCTCGCGCCGGAAATGATCTCGCACATTTCCTCGCCGGAGACCCCGGCGACGTGGCCTCCGCTGAGCGAACTGTTGTTCCGCATGCTGGCCAATATTTCGCCGCACGGGCCGGGCCTGTTGAAGGCGCTGTTCGCCCTGGTGGATTTGGGCGTGGTGTGGCTGCTGGTCAGATTGCTCTGGTTGCGCGGGCTGAACCAGAACCTGGTCATTGTCTACGCGTGGTGCCCACTGCCGATCGTGGAGTTTGCCGGCAACGGACATCTCCTGACGCTGGCCATGTTTCTCGCGCTGGCGGCGGTGTATCTGGCCACGCCCCAACTGCCGCGCCATCGGTGGGCCGGTGTCATCGAGCAGACGCTGGCGGCGGCGAGTGCGGCGGGTGCAGTGTGCACTCACTACGGCGCGCTGCCGCTGGTGCCGTTGGTGATGCGCCAGGTCCGGAAACGGTTCTGGTTGTTGTTGGGGGTGATCGTCGTGTTGTTTTACCTGCCGTTTATCGGCGCGGGCGTCCACTTGTTCGATGGCGTGAGACGTTGTGCCGGCAGCCTGCGATACAACGACTCGGCGTTTTCCGTGCTGGTGGCGATGTTCGACACGAATTGGATGCTGACCTTGCCCGGTGGCGTGCCGCTTACACACGCCCTGCCGAAACTGATCGCGGCCGGCATCTGGCTGGTTTCACTCCTGACGGTGATCGTGCTGCGAGTCAACACGATCCGCGCGTTCTACATCCTCACCGGCGTTTTTCTCCTGTTCAGTCCGGCGGTGTATCCGTGCTACGTGGCGTTTCTGGTGCCGTTTCTCTGCTTTTATCCGAACGCCGGCTGGATGCTGCTGAGCGCGACCATCCTGTTGAGTTACTGGGCGGGGATCGTCGGGGTGGGGCCGGAACACGGCACCGCATGGCGCAACATTCGCCTGATCGAGTACCTGCTGGCCTTGGCGCTGATGGGGTTGAGCTGGGTCACGGCGCGCTTCACGCCCGCGCCCCGGCCGGGATCGAAGTGACTGGTTTGAAACAACCGGGGCTGTTTACGTGGCGTGTTTTACCTTGCGGGCCGCATCCCGCATGTGCCGCACCGCCAGGATGGGATGCCGCCAGAGCATCCGCGGACCCGCGTAGCGCATGACGGTCTGGATTTGTTCCCGCAACGCCGGTTGATAGCAATGGATCGGGCAGTTGGCGCACGTCGGTTTGTTCTCCTGGAAGGGGCATCGTTCCAGCCGGCGCTGGACGTAATCCCACAGCGACGCGCACTCGGCGCAGAGTCCATCCCGGGTTCCGTGGCGGCCTCTGCAGAAAAGCCGGATCATGGCGGCTACGGTGCGTCGTTCACGATCGAGCCGGCGGGAGGCGGCGGAGGGTGGGGGATTTGCGACGGGTGATGGGTGATGGGTGGCTGGATCGGAGGCCATGATGTTTCACGCTGCTCCTGTTGCAAATCACGGATTACCCATCACGACGCTTCCTCACGCTGCGCTCACATCGAGCATCCGTTGGATGGGGGCGCGGGCGCGGCGGCAGACCTCGGCGGGCAGTTCAATGCGGTTCGAAAGGTCGCGCAGACAGTCGCGGAGTTTTTCCAGCGTATTGAGCTTCATGAACCGGCACTCGTTGCAACGGCAGTTGTCCGTTGCGGCGGGGATGAACGTCTTGCCGGGGCATTCCTTGTGCAGTCGGTGGAGCATGCCAATTTCCGTGGCGATGATGAAGGACGGTGCCGGATGTTCGCGGCAGAACTTCACCATCTTCTCGGTCGAGCAGACTTCGTCGGCCATCTGGCGGACCGGCCCGAGGCATTCCGGATGTGCCACCAGGGGTGCCCCGGGGTTTTCCTGTTTGATCTTGTGGATGGCTTCGTGGGTCCACTGGACGTG
This sequence comes from uncultured Verrucomicrobiota bacterium, assembly GCA_964482575.1. Classification (GTDB taxonomy): domain Bacteria; phylum Verrucomicrobiota; class Verrucomicrobiia; order CAIQCK01; family CAIQCK01; genus CAIQCK01. The sequence goes on from CAZAAF010000707.1 coordinate 1,943, forward strand.
CACATAACACACACCGGGCCACAGCTCCAGGGTCCGGCCGGTTTTTTGCATGACCCACTGGCCCAGATTCTGGTCGGGGCAAAACAAGATCGGACGGTCAACCGG
>CAZAAF010000708.1:0-2040 GCA_964482575.1 uncultured Verrucomicrobiota bacterium
AACTTCACCTCGAAAACGCCGAAATTGCGCAGCTCGACGTTGCGGCCCTCGGCCAGCGCGTCCACCACGGTATCGAGCATCTTCTGGACGATGATGGCCACATCCTGCTGCTGCAATTCCGTCGCGTCACTGATGCGCGAGGCGATTTCCCGTTTCGTCAGATTTGTTTTTTCAGTCGCACTCATAAGCCTGGAACTTTCTCCGTTTGTGTCGGCCGCGATCCGCGCGGTTCGATCAACCGGTCCGCGCCGGTCTGCGTAAAATTCATCAACCACAAGGCCGCGGCCACCACCATGCCCAACAGGAGCAGGATGACCACGGGATTCCGCAAGACACGACCGATGTAATAGCTAACTACGCTGATGGAAGCAAGTTGAAGTTTCCGGGCCTTCAGCCGGCCCAGCCATCCCTGCAAGTGAAGGTAGCTGCGATGCCACGCCGCCTCGAGCACCTGCAACTCGGCCTCCCCCAGCTCGTTCAGCCGCTGCAGGGACGCCGCCGCCGCCAGCACCTCCACCGTCTGGTCGCCCGGCTCGCGCTCGGACGCCGTCTCCGTCACCAGGGATTCGTAGTCCTGGGCCAGTTCGCCCTTGAGAACCAGGAACTCGGCCTCCTGCTCCTCGGTGGGAGCCTGACGCAGGGAAGCACGCTGGAAGAGGCTGCGGAGCTTCTGCCAGCGTTCGATGAAATCGTCCAACGCCTCGACTTGCCGTTCCAGCCGGCGATCTCTCATGAGAAAAGGATCCGCTTGGGGGCCGTCCAGCGGCCGGCGGTCACTTGCCGCTCGCGACGCTGAAGTTCTTTTTGGTCTGCTTCGTGAAAACCTTGAGGCCCTTCAGGACATCCACCGCGCGCTCCAATTGCATGTCGCGCACCACCGCTTCCGGCTTTTCCGGCTCGGCGCCGGGCGGGCGGTTGCGCTGGATCGCCAGCCGGATTTCATCGTCCTCCGAGACCGGCACGACGATGTCGGGCGTGATGCCCTTTTCGTGAATGACCCGCTTGCTGGGCGTGTAATACTTCGCCGTCGTCAGCCGCACGGCCGACTGGTCGGGCAACTGGATGATGCTCTGGACGCTGCCCTTGCCGAAGGTCTGTTCGCCGACCAGCAGGGCGCGCTTCAGGTCCTGCAACGCCCCGGAAACAATCTCGCTCGCGCTGGCGCTGCCGCCATTGACGAGGATGACCATCGGATAATTCGGGTGACGATCCTTGCCGGTGGCGACAAACTCCTGGCGCTGCGACTTCTGCCGGCCCTCGGTATAGACGATCAGCTGTCCCTTGGGCAGGAACTTGCTGGCGATATCCCGCGCGCTGACGAGCAACCCGCCCGGGTTGTTGCGCAAATCCAGGATCAGGCCTTCCATGCCCTTGCCTTCCATCTTCTTCAGGGCCACTTCCAGTTCATCCGATGTCGGATCATTGAACTGAGTGAGGCGGACGTAGCCGATCTTGTCGTCCACAAACGGAAAACTGTTGGCCGACTTCCCCGTCCGGCCGTTCAGGTCCTTCACGCTCTCCACCGGGATGATCGCGCGCGTCAGCGTGTATTCCTTCACCTCGCGGGACTTGGGCCGCATGACGGTCAGCGTAATCTTCGTCCCCGGCTCGCCGCGCAGCTTGTGCACGGCATCCTGGACCGAGAACTTCTCCGTGGACTTCCCCTCGATCTTGATGATCTTGTCGCCCGCCAGCAACCCCGCGCGGGAGGCCGGCGTATCCTCGATCGGCGCGACGACCGTGAGGATGTTGTCCTTCACCCCAATCTGGATGCCGAGACCGCCGAATTGCCCGTCGGTCTCGCTTTTCATCTCCTTGTAGTCGCGGGGATCCATGAACTGGCTGTGCGGGTCCAGCGTTCCGAGCATCCCCTTCAAGGCGCCGTAGGCCATGTCCTGGTAACTCAGGCGGGCGCCGTCCACGTAATCCTGGCGGATCAGCTCCATCACATACGTCACCAGCGCAGCCTTCGAATAAGCGTCGTCCTTGTTGTCCGTCGCGGCAACGGCCTGCTGGTAAGCCCTGAACCCGACCAGCAGG
>CAZAAF010000709.1:0-2038 GCA_964482575.1 uncultured Verrucomicrobiota bacterium
CGGTCAGCCTCGAGGGCCGCGTGCCCCTGCTGGATCACCGGGTGGTGGAGTTCGATGCCGCCCAGCCGCATCTTCGAGAGCCCGCCGGGGAAACACGCCTGCTCGCCGCCCACGCCGCGCACCGTCGGCGCCGCATCGCCGATGTCGAACAACGGCAGCTTCAGCTTGTCCACCAGCGACGGCGTGATCACATCCGAGGCCGCACCGGTGTCCACGATCATCGGCACTTTCACGCCGTCGTTCAACACCGCCTCCACCAGCGCGTGGGAATCGCCCTTCCCCTGCGCGTCAATCATCGGCAGCGTCGTCGTCTCCGTGCCGTCCACCCACGAATGCGCGGTGAAACTGATGGCGGAATTGCCAACCTTCGTCGTGCCGTAGCCGACGATCTCCGGCTGCACGCGCTTCGCCCGCATCTGCGCCACCGAATCCTCCGGCAACCGTTCCGCGCGCGTATCCTGCAGCCCGGCACAGCCGGTGAGGAAAAGGCAGAGGACGGAAAGCAGAAGGCAGAAGCTAGTGGTCAGTGGACAGTGGACAGTGGACAGTTGAGAAAAGGCAGAAAGCAGCGGGGAAAAAACGGAAGGCAGTGGGCGAATAGCAGAAGGCGGAAGACGGAATCTCCCATTCCGACTTTCATCCTCCCCCTACCGAACCCCCTATACCCATCTCCCAACTTCCATCTCCCAACTCCCATCTCCTCACCCCAACACGCCGGGGGTGGAGCGACGCTCATTTCCTTCCGCCGCTTCCCCCTTCCGCGCTGGCGTCCGGCCTGACTCCAATCAAACCTCCTTCACCTTCTCCGGTTTGCCGGTCTCGACCGAGCGGCTCGCCGCCGCCACCACCGCGAGACTCTTCGTCGCGTCGGCCAGCGTCGAACGGATCAGCGACGGGTTCTTCTCCCGCACCGCCTGCAGGAAACGCTCGATCTCCGTGACATAGAAATCCTTCGTCAGGCCCGCCTCCTTCGCCTCGCCCTTGATCGTGCCGGACGCCTTGCCGGCGGCGAAGTCCAGCGTCGCGCGGCTGTCGGCGGTGCGCAGCTCCAGCGCGCACGTCCAGCCCTTTTGCGCCCACGAATGGTAGTGGCAGCCCACCGCGCCGTTGGCCAGCCGGTACGCCATCGCCACCGTCTCCGGCACCGTCAACGTCTCGCTGCGCGGCACCCGTTGGTTCGAGCCGAACGCGTGCACCTCCGTGATCTCGCCCGCCACGAACCGGATGATGTCCACGAGATTGATTGCCTGGTCCAGCAACGGACCGCCGCCCTGCTCCGCCATCTTCCGCCACGTCAGCGACGCCGGGTCCAGCAACACCCCGCACGCCACCTGCGACACCGCGCTGGTCACCGCCTGTCCCTCGAACCACCGCCGGTATTCCTCCACCATCTCCGCGTAGCGGTACATGAAGCCCACGGAATGAATCACGCCCGCCTTCGTCGCCGCCTCGGCGAGCTTGGCGGCCACCTTCACATCCGCCGCGGGCGGTTTCTCGCAGAAAAACGGCAGCCCCTTCCGGCAGCAAAGCTTCACCGCGTCCTCGCGCGCCGCGGGCGGCGTGAAAATGAACGCCACGTCAATCGGCTCCGCCTTGAACAGCAGCGACGCGTCCTCGTACGCCGCGCCGCCGAAGGCTGCGCACGCCGCGCTCGCCTTGGTCCGGTCCACATCGCAAATCGCCGCCATCGGCTTGTCGCCGAGCAACGAGGTCAAAGTCTTCAAATGACGCTGGGCCATTCCGCCCGCGCCGATCATCGCAATCCGCAAATCAGCCATGGTTCCTTTCGTTGAAAAAAAGCAAGGTAGCAGACGTCCCCGGCAAGGTCACGCCAATCTTGGAAAGCGGCCGCCGCGGATGGCGGGGAGGGAAGAAGATTAGCCGCGAATGACGCGAATGACGCGAAGGGACGCGGAAGAGGGAAGACAGGATGAACAGGATTTACAGGATTGCCGGAGGCCAGCCATCCGCGTGTGTTCCCCTTTCCCATCCTGTCCATCCTGTTAATCCTGTCCCGCTTCCCCGCCCCATGAACAGG
>CAZAAF010000710.1:0-2036 GCA_964482575.1 uncultured Verrucomicrobiota bacterium
ACCAGGAAGTTGAGCATAAATCGATCGAGCTGGGCCTCGGGCAGCGGGTAGGTGCCTTCCTGCTCGATCGGGTTCTGCGTGGCGAGCACCAGGAACGGCTCCTCCAGCCGGAACGTCTCCTCGCCGATGGTGACCTGCTTCTCCTGCATCGCCTCCAGCAGCGCGCTCTGGACCTTGGCGGGCGCGTGGTTGTTTTCGTCGGCGAGGATGATGTTGGCGAAGATCGGGCCGCGCTTGACCGCGAACGTGGCCTCGCGCGGGTTGTAGATGAGCGTGCCGATGAGGTCGGCGGGCAGCAGGTCCGGCGTGAACTGGATCCGCTGGAACTTGGTGCTGATGACCGACGCGAGCGACTTGACGGCGAGGGTCTTGGCCAGGCCGGGCACGCCTTCGAGGAGGACGTGGCCGTTGGCGAGCAGGCCGATGAGCAGCCGCTCGATCATGTAGCGCTGGCCGACGATGACCTTGCCCAGTTCGCTCTGGATGGCCGAAATAAAGGCGCTTTCCTGGCGGATGAGCTCCGTGAGTTCGCTGATGCTTTTCTCTGTAGCCATAAGATGACTATAGAGACAGCCTCCCGGCCCCGAAAGTTCAATTTTATGACAGGTTTGTTACCCCCAACCGGGCCTCCGGGCTGCCCCGTCCGGGGGCGTTTGGACCCCTGGCCGCGGGAGAGGGGGGTGCTACTTGGTCCGCATGTCGCGCAGGGCGCGGAAGCCGCTGATGCTGCTGCGCTTGACCGGCAACTGCGTTGCGCCGGTGACCGCGTCGCAGCCCGCGGGCGGGTCCATGAAGGAACCGCCGCGGACCATGCGATAGCCGTCAAGGCCGGCGTGGAACGAGGTCGCATACCAGTCGAGCGTCAGTTCGGCGACGTTGCCGACGATGTCGCACGCGCCGTAGGGGCTGTTGAACTTGCTGAAGCTGCCCACCGGCGCGAGCTGCGCAAAACCGTCCGCGTCGCCGTCAGCGTTGCAACGCCACACGCCGCCCGCGTCGGGTGCCTCGTCGCCCCACGGATATTTCCGCTCGGGTTTCGGGTTCGGCACCTTCTTCGTTTCGTCGCCGTCCAGGTAGAGGCCGCCGCGGAGCGTCTTCTCCCACTCCGCCTCCGTGGGCAGCCGCAGGCCGCACCAATCCAGAAACGCCGTCGCGTCATACCACGACACATAATTGATCGGGAACAGCTCGCGTCCGGGCGCGATGGTATAGACGTCGCCGTCGCCGCGGGTGATGCCGCAGCGTTCGGTTTTGGCCATGTGCTTGTCCCAGCCGTGGCCGTCCTTGCCGGTTTCGTTGAGGTAGTCGGCGTACATGCCGACCGTGGTCTCGCACTTCGCCATCCAGAACGTCGGCAACGTGGCCGACTCGACCTGCGTCCTCGACTCGTCGTAGCCACCCCCGGGGACGAACTTCATTTTGAACTCGCCGCCCGGCACGCGCACCATGCGGAAGCCGCGCACCCGGATTTCGAGTTTCGCTTCGTCGATGGGATTGCGCGAGTTGAGTCCCCACCACAACATTTTCTTCTTGCCGCCGGACTCCACGATGTCGTGATCGCCGCGCAACGCCGTCTGCGGGATCAGCTTCCACGCCGCCGTTGCGTTCTCCCGGTAGCGGACAAACACATACACCGGCTCGGCCGCCGAAAGGTCCTTCGCGCCCAGCTCGTACTCGATCCTGAAGAACGGTCCGCCCATCTCGGAGTTCTCGAGCTTGGCGCTGACGTTGGTGATGGGGAGCCACTGGGCGGAGGCGGGCAGGGCCGCCAGCGCAGCCAGGATCAGGGCGGAGAGGAGACGTTTCATGGTGGAGATGGATTTCATCGCGGAGGCGCGGCGCCTTAAAACGCCGCGCCTCCGCGTCATGGACAGCGGTGGACGCATCAGAACTTGTCGGGAATCACCCACGGCGCGCGGTAGGTGCGCTTTAGGAACTTGTTGGCTTCCGGCGCGTCCTTGAACGTCTCAGTCGCGGCGTCGAAGGCCAGCTTCTTGTTGCCGACGCGATAGGAGATGTTGCCGAGGTGACAGAGC
>CAZAAF010000711.1:0-2032 GCA_964482575.1 uncultured Verrucomicrobiota bacterium
TGGGCGTGCCGTTCACCAACGATCCGACGCAGCTCACGCTCATTGCCCGCGACGCCATGCGGCGGGAATTCCTGACCGCGCGCCTGGGCATCAGCGGCGCGAACTTCTGCGTGGCCGAAAGCGGCAGTCTTGTGCTGGTGACCAACGAAGGCAACGGGCGGATGTGCACGACGCTGCCTGCGAAAGAGGGGCCGCGCGTTCACATCGCCATCACCGGCATCGAGAAGATGGTGCCGACGTTGAAGGAGGCCGCGCATCTGCTGCGGTTGCTGGCGCGCAGCGGTTCCGGCTTGCGGTTGACGGCGTACACGACGCTGATCAACGGCCCCCGCCAGCGCACCGCCGGCGAGGAAAACTCCGGACCGGATGAGGTTCATGTGCTGTTGCTGGACAACGGCCGACGCACGATGTTGCGCGACGCCCATTTGCGCGAGGCGCTTTTCTGTATCCGGTGCGGTGCGTGCTCGAACGTCTGTCCTGTGTATCATCGCGCCGGCGGGCACGCCTATCAGTCGGTTTACAACGGCCCGATTGGTTCCGTCTGGTCGCCGGCGCTGTGGAACACGCGGGAGGCGGCCACGCTGCCGTTTGCCAGCTCGCTGTGCGGGGCCTGCGCGGACATTTGTCCCGTGAAGATCGACATTCATCATGCCTTGCTCTGGCAACGGAAACTGGCGGTGGATCGCGGCCGTGTGCCGCTCTGGCAACGGGCGATCTGGCGGGGCTGGCGCCTGGGCATGAGCTGGCCGGCGCTCTACCGGATGGGCAGCGCGGTGGCACGGAAACTGGTCCCGCCGGCGGTGATGAATTGGGTCGCCAAACCTTGGACCACCACGCGCGACCTGCAGCCGATGGCCGCCAAGACGTTCCGCGAGTTGTGGAAGGAATCCGGGGGCCGATGAGCACACCGCTGGTTTCCATCTGCGTGCCGAATCTTAACATGCGGCCGTTCCTGGAGGAACGGATGGAAACCCTCCTGGCGCAGACGGTCACGGATTGGGAGATGATCATTTCCGACAACTTCTCCGCCGACGGCTCGTGGGAGTTTTTCCAGAAGTTCAAGGGGGATTCGCGCGTCAGGCTGTTCCAACGGCCCCGCGCAGGCATGTATGCGAACTGGAACGAATGCCTGAAGGTGGCGAAAGGTCGGTATGTGTATTTCGCGACCAGCGATGACACGGCCCAACCCGAGTTGCTGGAGCGGTTGCTGGCGCCCCTGGAACGCCGCCCGGACATCCAGGTGGCGGTGTGCGATTTTCAGCGGATCGGGCGGGAGGGCCGGAAGCTGGAGGATGACGCGCAACTGGCGATGGTGCGCGGCTTTCTCGGCGAGTGGCTGGAGGTGCCCTCCATTCGGAACGGACGGGCGGAGTTCCTGGTACACGCGTGTATTGGGACGACCTGGCATACGATGACCGGCGTGCTGTTTCGCCGGGCCTTGATGGAACGGACGGGGTGGTTCCGGACCGACCGCGGGTCGTACGCCGACGAGGAGTGGAGCTTGCGGGTGCAGTTGTTGTCCGATACGGCGTATGTACCGGGCCGGCTGGCCACGTGGCGGTATTACGAGGGGCAGGGCACGCCCCATGTGATGACGCCGCGCGATGCCTCGACGATTCTGGATTGTCTGGAGACCGTGCTTCGCGATCCCCGGGCCGGCATCCCGGACACGTGGAAACAGGCGCCGGATTGGGAACGGCAAATCACGGCGGCACGGCGGGCAGAGTATCTCGCGAGCTTTCGCCTGTGGCGACGGGCGGCTTGGGACCATCCGCGCGATTTTGCCAGGGGATTTGGGGAGGCCCTGAGACGGGAGCCGGGCCTGTTCTGGCAACAGATGGCCCGCGGGTGGGCGTGGTCGGAACAGTTTCGACCCGAGCATGGGCGGAAGGCCCTCGATCTGGTCCGGCGGTTCCAGACCCCCTGGCCGCCCGAACGAATTCAGGGCGGTTGGTGAGCGTGCAGCGGCGGCGACGCCCTAGAAATGCTTGTGATCGTTGCCGGCCCAGTGACGTTGATCGTCACTCTCTTT
>CAZAAF010000712.1:0-2016 GCA_964482575.1 uncultured Verrucomicrobiota bacterium
AATGGTTCCAATGAAGCCCTGACGCATGCCTCGCCGATTGTCACCACCCTCCTGGGCGTGAAGCAGGTGATTTTCTTCGTGAAGGCCGGCCTGGTGGCGGTGGACCCGGCCACCGGCAAGGAACTCTGGCGGTACGCGTTCCCGTTCAAGGTGTCCACCGCGGCGTCGCCGGTGGTGTGCGGCGACATGGTCTATTGCTCGGCCGGCTACGGCGTCGGCTCCGCCGCGGTGAAGGTTGCCAAGGCGGGCGACAAGTTCACGGCCACGGAACTCTGGCGCAAGGAAGGCAACGACCTCTGCAACCACTGGAGCACGCCGGTCGCCAAGGATGGCTGTCTCTACGGGCCGTTCAGCTTCAAGAAGTTCGGCACGGGCCCCCTGAAGTGCGTTGAAATCGCCACGGGCAAGGAACTGTGGTCCAAGGACGGCTATGGTCCCGGCGGCGTGGTGCTGGTCGGCAACAACCTCCTGTCGTTGAGCGACACCGGCGAGCTGGAGTTGGTCGAAGCCTCGCCGAAGGGGTTCAAGAGTCTCGGCAAGTTTCATGCCGTCCGCAGCAAGTGCTGGAACACCTTTGCCATCAGCAACGGCCGTGTCTATCTGCGCAGCACCGATGAAGGCGCCTGCCTCGACGTGTCGGGGAAGTAAGCGCCTCGCAATTCAACAGACCGGTTGACGTTTTGGACAGGGACGCCATGAAAGTGGCGTCCCTGTCTGTTTTTCAGGACGCGTTCACGCAGCAACGTATTTCGGGAATCCCGACGGCGATCTTCGCAGAAGCCGTCGCCCGCTCGGGTGCGGCGGTCGATGGAGGCTGTCGGACTTCGCCGAGGCGGGTCGTGTCCCAAAGCCCGAAGGGCTTTCACATGAGTAGCCGTGGACGAAGCCCACGGGATGCGGAGGACATTCTCCATGAACCCCGTCAGGGGTTCAACCCGTTGGAGTACATGCTTCAGCATGTCCTGGATGGATGAAGACAGGCATTTGCGGAGCAATCCCTGTTCCTGAAACGCGAAACCTGTTGCCTGTCAGCCGCCATCGCGTCCGGAGGCCCGATCCACCTTGGGCACTCGCGCGCAACACACTGTTCGGAGGTCCGCGTTCACGCAGGCCGTTCCGCTCCGCCACATCCGCCCCATGACGGCGCGGCTATTTCTTCCCGCCAACGCAGTAGAGACTGCTCGCGGTGCGGATGAACAACCGGCCGTTGGCGGCGACGATGGAGGACAACACCGGGATCTCGTCCATCGAGAAGCTGGCGAGGATCTTGAATTCCTCACCCGCCGAGAGCACCACGACGGTGCCCTGCTCGCCAACGCAATAAATCTTCCCGTCGGCGCCCGTCGGGGACGCGCTGTAGGTTTCCTTCTTGCCAATGCTCCCCTGCCACTTTTCCTCGCCGGTCTTCGGGTCCAGGCACGCCAGCGTCTGCTTGTCGCCGTTCAACACGAACAGTTTTCCCCGGTACAGGAGCGGCGTGCAGACGTCCGGCGAGACCGGGTACTGCCAGGCAATCTGCGCCGCCGGGTCGGGACCGGCGCTGTCGGCCTTGATCGCGAACATCGGGTCCTTCCGGCGCGGCAGGCATACATAAATGAGCCCCGGCGACGCCACAGGCGACGTGACGGCGCGCCAGACGTTGACCTTCTTCGGATTCAGCGAGCCGCACCGCCAGAGTTCCGCGCCGGTGTCGGGGTGGTGAGCCGTGACATAGTCCGCCCCTAAGACAAGGATCTCGAGACCGCGGTCGCCTTCGTAGGGCAGCGGCGTGGTGTAGGCTTCCTGCGATTCGTCCACCGCGTCGCTCTTGCGGACCTGCCGCCAGAGGGTCTTGCCGGTCTTGGGTTCCAGGCAGAGCAGGAACGACTCGCGCGTCGGCTTGTCGTCCAGCGCCTGCTTGTAGGCCGGCGGGTTGCGCTGGAGCACCTGCACGTACAGCTTGCCCCGGTACAGGAGCGGGCTGGAGCCGTAAACCCACATGATGCTGAACTTGCCGGACTCCTTCATCAGGTTGCG
>CAZAAF010000713.1:0-2015 GCA_964482575.1 uncultured Verrucomicrobiota bacterium
CGGCGGTGCCTCGCAGTGCACACGCCGGACGTCGTGATCCACGCCGCGGCGACTCACGGGGCCGTTCCTGTCTACCAGAGCCAGCCGGGCCGTGTTTTTTACGAAAACCTCCTGATGGGCGCGCACCTCCTGGAAGCCGCGCGCGAAGCCGGCGTGGCGAAGTTCGTTGGCATTGGCACGGCCTGTAGTTATCCCGGCTATCTGGACGGAGAACTACACGAGCGCTAATTTTGGGGCGAACGGCCGCACGACTCTGTCCTCGAATACGGCCTGGCGAAACGCATGATGGCCGTCCAGGGCATGGCCTACAGGAAACAGTATGGATTTCATTCGGTTCACCTGGTCCTGAGCAACCTCTACGGTCCGCGCGACGAATTTGATCCGGCCTACAGTCATGTCATCCCGGCGCTCATCCACCGGTTTTTCGAGGCCCGGCGCATGGGTCGATCTTCCGTCGAAGCGTGGGGCACGGGCAAACCCATCCGTGAGTTCCTGTACGTCGGGGACTGTGCCGACGCGGTGTTGCTGGCCGCCGAGCGCTACGACGACCCCGCGCCGCTCAACATCGGTTCCGGGGTCGGCACCCGGATCCGCGAGTTGACGGAACTGGTGCGGGACCTGTGCGGCTACCGCGGCGGGATCGTCTGGGATGCCAGCAAGCCCGACGGACAGATGAAGAAACTGCTCGATGTCTCGCGTCTGAAATCGCTCCTGGGCTGGCAGGCGACGACGCCGTTGCGCACCGGCCTTGAGACGACCATCCGCTGGTATGAAACCCGCCAGGCGGCAGCGAACCGGGACCATTGACCGCCGTGTCCGCCTCCACTAAAGTCGCGGCGTGCAGATAGGACTTTTCATACCCTGCTTGGTGGATCAGTACTTTCCACAGGCAGGTTTGGCAGTGGCGCGTATTTTGAAGCGGCTGGGCCACAGCGTGGAGTATCCGGCGGAGCAGACCTGCTGCGGCCAGCCGGCGTTCAATGCCGGCCTGCGCGCCGAGGCGGCGGTGCTGGCGAAGCGGTTTGTGCGGATTTTCGACCGGTTCGATGCCGTGGTGGCGCCCAGCGGTTCCTGCGTGGCCATGGTCCGGAATTTTTACCCCGAGTTGCTGGGCGATGGCCGGGAACCGGCGCAGGTCCCGCTGGCGGTCCGCACGTTTGAGTTCAGCCAGTTCCTGGTGGACCGGTTGAACGTCACCGACCTGGGCGTCACGTTCAACGAGCGGATTACGTATCACGATTCCTGTCATCTGCTCCGCGAACTGCGGGTGCAGGAGCAGCCACGCCGTCTGCTGCGTGCCGTGAAGGGGTTGGAACTGGTGGAACTGAATGACGGCCCGGCCTGCTGCGGATTTGGCGGCGTTTTCAGCGTCAAGTTCCCCGACCTGTCCACCGTCATGGTCGAGGACAAGGCGGCGGCCATCGAACGGACCGGAGCCCGTTATGTCGTTGCCGGCGACGGCGGCTGCCTGATGCACATCGGCGGCATGCTGACCCGGCGCGGCTCCAAGGTGCGCCCCCTGCACCTCGCGGAACTCCTCGGAGGTGTCGCATGATGCCGATGCCCGCCCTTGAATCCCAGCGGCGCACGACGCTGGGCCGCGCCTTGAACCTGGCCCTCGAGAAACGGCGGCAGGCCATCACCCACTTCCCTGACTGGGAAGCCATGCGGCAGCGGGCGCACGACATCCGCGCCAGTGCCGTGGACCGGCTGGACGAGTATCTTGATCAATTCGAACGTGCCGCGACGGCCAACGGCATCCGGGTCACGCGCGTGGCGACGGCGGACGAGGCTTGCCGGTACGTCGTGGCGGTGGCCAAACGGCTGGGGGTGACCCGCGCCGTCAAGGCGAAGTCCATGGTATCGGAGGAGATTCATCTCAACCACGCGCTGGAAGCCGAGGGCATCCAGGCGATGGAAACCGACCTGGGCGAGTACATCGCGCAACTCTGCGGCCAGCCGCCGTTCCACCTGACCGCGCCGATTGTGCATCTGTCGCGCGACGAGGTGGGGCG